>JAPOZF010000526.1 GCA_026706165.1 Gemmatimonadota bacterium | reverse complement strand
TTCTGGCGCACGGTCGTGCGCACCGATGAGCAGATCGCCGCGGAGCTGGACTCGACCGGGATGGTCGAACAGCGCTGGAAGGGGAGCGCGACCTCCGGCTGGATGGAAAAGCCGGGAGGGGAGATCTCCCTTTCCATCAGCGGGTTCGAGCGCAACCGACTCTTCCTCGGCGCCGGGGGCCGGCAGTTCCTCGATTTGTCCGGGGTTTCGGGGCTCGACGCGCTGGCCGACGGCCGCGCCTTCGCCCTGACCGACTACGACCGCGACGGCTGGCTGGACGTCGCCGCGGTCAACACCAACGCCCCGCTGCTGCAGCTGTTCCGTAACGACATCGCCGATCGGGGGGGCACCGGCAACGCCATCGCCCTCCGCTTCTCCGGGGGCAATCATTCACCCGGGGCCTCCGGCGACTTCGGTCCGCGCGACGGGTACGGCGCCATGGTGACGGTATCGTTGGGGGAAACGAAGCTGTTGCGCGAGTACCGATGCGGCGAGGGGCTGGCCGCCCAGAACAGCGCCACCATGCTCGTGGGGATCGGCGCCCGGGAAGCTGCCGACGCGGTGGAGGTGCGCTGGCCCGGGGGGACGGTGCAGCGAACCGGCCCGGTCGCCGCGGGCACCCTGCTCACGGTGTTCGAAAACCCCGCCCACTCCCCGACCGGAGAGGCGTTCGTCGCCGAGCGCTACCATCGGCCGGCGTCCGCATCGCAGGCAGGGCCGCCCCGGAAGGAGGAAGCCGGGGAATTCCTGCTGCCTTCGCCGGCCGCGAGTTCCCGGGACGGAGCGGAACTGCGGATGTACACCTCGACCGCCACTTGGTGCCCCTCCTGCAAGGCGAGCCTGCCGCAGCTGCGGGCGCTGCGGGATGCCTTCGCCGCGGAGGAGCTGGAGATGACCGGAGTTCCGGTGGACCCCGAAGAGGGGCCGGAGAAGTTCGAAGCCTACGCCGTGAAATACCGGCCGGCCTACCGGCTGCGCACCGACCTCACCCGGGAGCTGGCCGCCTCGTTCAGCGAGACCCTGGCGCGTACCACCGGGCTCGATGCCCTGCCGTCGACGCTGATCACCGCCGCGGACGGAACCATCCTGCTGGGGATCCCGGGGGTGCCGACGATCTCGGAGATCCGCTCACTGCTGCGCCGCGGCCGCACCGGGGGGTGATCGCATGCCGGCGAACGGCCCTGTCCCGAAAACAGGATTCCCTGTCCGGCGGGCGAGGGCGACGGATCGACAGAAAACGGCAGGAGATCCTTTGGACGGAGCAGTCGTGCCGGCGGTGCGAACCGGTTGTTGACGGGCGGACCTCTGGCGCCGGAGAGGGCCGAATCCGCTTCGGGTCCGGGCTCCGGTTACCGGAGGACATGCCGACCGCCCGAGCGGGCTCCCCTTGTTGGCGGCCGGGGAATCCGGCGCGTACTCTCTGCCTGAAACAGAAGGAGGTGGAAACCGTGGACGAGATCGTTCTCGAGCAGGAACAAATAGAGGAGTTCAACGAGCAGGGGTTCGTCGTGCTGCGGCGGCTGATCCCCGAAGAGATGGTCGAGGAGCTGGGGGCCGGGTACGACGAGGCCGTTGCCGGCCGCTACGACGTGCCCGGTTGGAAGATTGCGCCGGACCGGATCCTGCAGCTCGGCAACCCCAGCAAGAACATCCCCGGGTGGCGCGGCCACCCGTACATGCAGCGCATCGTCGGCGCCGGCAAACAGCTGCTGGGCGACGACATCGAGTACCGCTACGACCAGCTGATCTTCAAGCCGCCCCGCAATCCGGTGGAGCTGCTCTGGCACCAGGACGCCGGGTACGGGTGGCGCGGCAAGGCCACCTACCGCAGCGGCACCTGCTGGCTGGCGCTGTCGGAGGTGACCACCGGCATGGGAGGCATGCAGTTCATCCCCGGCAGCCACCTCGAGGGGATCGCCGAGCACGTCGACGCCCGCCACAAGAACCCGATCAATGCCGCCCTCGAGGCAATGGTGGACGAAAGCCGGGCGGTGCAGGTCGAGTACTGCCCGGGGGACGCGACCATCCACCACGGGCGCACCCTGCACTACACCAGCGGCAACGGCACCGACGTGCCCCGGAGGGGGCTGTCGACCCATCTCTGGCCGGAGCCCAACTAGCGATGGACTCCTTCGCCGACATCAACCCGAGGCCGCTTGCGGAGGCGACCAGGCCGTTTCAGGCCGGCTCTGTCCGCCAGCTGCTGTTCGACGATTTCCTCCTGCACATGGCGGACCGCAACCACTGGGACCAGATCGCCTGGAACGTCCGCTTCTCCAACGGCCCCGTCGAAAAATCCGACGGCGCGGTCATGGTCAGCGACGCTCCCTTCGAGCAGTCGATGGCCTGGATTTCGGTGATGCGGGAGTCGGCTGGGTACCGAATGTGGTACAACTCCGTCCAGGGCGACCGCCGCGGCATGCGGGTCAGCTACGCCGAGTCGGACGACGGCCTGACCTGGCGGCGCCCGGCCCTCAACCTCCTCGAGGTAGAGGGGTGCAGCGATCACAACATCGTCTTCGAAGGGGGCCTCGACGGAAACTCCCCCGAGATGGGGGGCGTCTTCAGGGACCCCGCGGCCGAACCGGGCGAGGAGTACAAGATGGTCTACGCCGAGTGGATCGACCGCCGCCTGTTCGACGCCGGGCAGCCCTCCAACGGGGCGATGCGGGGGGCATGCTCGGGCGACGGCATCCACTGGCAGCGGTATCGCGAGAACTTCACCACCTACTACCCCGACTCGCAGAACGCGGCGGCCTGGGACCCGACGCTGGGCAGATACGTCTGCTATCACCGCAGGCTGGCGGACTTCGCCGGCCTCGACGCCGGCTCCCTGCAGGTCGAGCCGCAGCGCCGGGGGCGCTCTGTCGTGCGCCTGGAATCGGAAGATTTCCGCACCTGGTCGAACCCCGAGCCGGCGCTTCTGCCGGATCTCGAGGACGGTCTCAACACCGACGTCTACAACAGCGCCTACAGCCGCCACCCGGACAACGACAACGCCCACTACATGTTCCCCTCGTTCTACCGCCATTTCGAAGGGACCTTCGAGGTGCAGGCGCTGACCAGCCGCGACAACCGCGCCTGGGTTCGTCCCTGCCGCGACACCTTCATCCCCCTGGGAGCGCCCGGTGAGTTCGACTGCTACATCGTCTCCGTCGCCCCCGGGATCGTCCCTGTCGACGGCGACACCTGGGCGCTTTACTACCGTTCGGGAGACGGGCCCCACGCAGGCTGCCGGCCCGTCGAGCTCGACTACGAGCCGGAGAGCAGGGTGGGACGGGTCACCTTCGGCAGGGACCGGGTGGTAGGCATCGAGGGGAGCGCCGAGGGCGGGCATTTCTCGCTGCGGCCCCTGGCCTTCGAGGGGAGCGGGCTGGTCGTCAACGCGGGGCCGACCGGGCCCGACCCGGAAATCCGCGTGCAGCTGGTCTCCTCCGAGACCCACGATCCGCTTCCCGGGTACACGTTCGAAGACTGCGAGCCGCTGCGGAGGGACGGACTGGACCAGCGGCTGCGCTGGAACGGCAGGGCGGCAATCGGGGAGGAGGTGTCCCGGGAATCGCTGCGGCTTCACTTCCGCATCCGCTCGATGCGGATCTATGCCTTCCAGTTCGTCGGCTGAGGATACGCCCGGTACTGGCCCGCAATCATCTGCACGCACTGACAGGAACGTTCCCCGATGTCGAACGGATTGCGTCGTCCGGCATGCTGACCATTCACCGATCCCTTCAGCGAACCCAATGGGCTGTCGACACCCAGGTCCCTGGAGCCTGACCGCCCTATGCGTCGCCGCTTCCTGCGCTGACGCCCCCGGCCCGGTTGCGGAAAAACCGCCTGGCTGGCACCAGTACTCACAGGGGGAGTACGCCGGGGCGATCGAGCGCTTCCGGAAGAACCTCGATCTGGACCCGAAGGACACGATCTCCCTGTTCTACCTCGCCCGGTCGTTCACTTTCCTCAGCAGGTACGATTCCGCCCGCGCACACATCGAGCGCGCCATTGCCATCGACCCGGGGGATCCCCGGCTGCACGAGACCCTCGGCATTGTCCACACCGGCCAATTCACGTCGCGGGCATACACCGGGAGTCAGGCGGACCACGCCGCTGCGGCGATCTCCTCCTTCGAGAAAGCCGTCGCCCTGGACTCGTCCCGCATGGGCGCCCATTACAATCTGGGAGTGGTGTACGGGTACCTCGACAGCACCAGGCTGGCGCGCCTCGCCTTCGCCGCGGCCCTGAGGGCGGACTCGACGTACGCCCCGGCTCACAAGAAGCTCGGGCACCTCCACCTCCGGGCCGGGGAGCTCGAGAACACGGTGGCGAGCTTTCGCCGGGCGGTCTCCCACGCCCCGGAGGATGCCGAGGCCCACTTCAACCTCGGGCTCGCCTACCGCAACCTCGGTGACCTCGGGAGCGCCACAACGAGCATGGAGAGGGCGACCGAGCTCAATCCCGTCGACCACAAGATGCGCCTGAACCTCGGCAACCTGTACATGCGCACAGGCCGGCGCGAGGAAGGCCGCCGACTCCTCGAGACCGCGGGCCGGCAGCTGGGGCACCTTTCGGAGCTGCACGCCGAGATCCGCCCCCCCTCCCAGGGGGAAGCCGTGCTAGTCGGCTCGGCGCGGGACCACTACCACATGGGACTGTCGTACGTCCTGGAGGGGAAGCCGCGGGAAGCGATGCAGGAGTTCCGCCGCTCGATCGCCATCACTCCCGACCGCAAGGACCCCCATACCGGGCTCGGAATGCTCCTGCTGGAGGCGGGCAGAGCCGGCGAAGCCGCGACCCATCTCGAGCGCGCCGTCGAGATCGACGGGAAGGACGCAATCGCCTGGACCCGGCTGGGCTGGGGGTACAGGAAGCTCGAGCGGCTGCCCGACGCCCGCGCCGCGTTCGAGAAAGCTTCCCGCCTCGACACCAACCTCGCCGAGGCGGCGCTCAACCTCGGGCACGTGCTCTTCCGCATGGGGAACGTCGAGGAGTCGGTCGACCAGTACCTCAGGGCCATCGACCTGCGGCCGAAAGACCCGGGCGCCCATGCCAGCCTCGGCGCCGCCCAGGCCCGCCTCGGGCGGCTGGTAAAAGCCGCGGCGGCTTACGGGCGCGCCCTCGAGCTGGAACCGGAAAACGACAGGGTGCGGCGCGCCTTCGCCGACGTGTCGCGCCGGCTCGGGACCGCAACAGGGAAGTGATCGTGCGTCCGGTCCTGCTGGCGGCCATGGTCCTGCTCCCATGCCTCGGTACGGGAGGGGCCGCCGAACCCGCTCCGGCGGGTGCGCCTGCGGTAATCCCGGCGCCGGCCGATTCGGCAGCGCTCCACCTCGCCCGGGGGCGTCGCTGCCTGAAAACCCGGGACCACGCGCAGGCGATCACCGAGCTGCGCCAGGCGATCCGCCTCGCTCCCGGGTCGGCGGAAGCCCACGACCTGCTCGGACTCGCCTACTCCTTCCGCCTGCAGACAGGAAAGGCCATCGAGGAAATCGAGAGGGCCATCGCCCTCGATCCGGACAACGGCACCTACTTCCTGCATCTCGGCAAGCAGCACATGCTGCTCATGGACCAAGCCGCCGCCGAAGCCGCTTACCTGCGCGCCATCGAGCTGGGCCTGGACCGGGAGATGCCGTTCTACGACCTCGGAGTCATCAGCGAGCGCAGCAACCGGCCCGCCGAAGCCCGGGAGTTCTACGAGAAGGCTGTCGCGGCGCTTCCCGGCTTCGCCCGGGGGTACCTGCGGCTCGGGATGATCCTCGAAAGAGAGGGGAATGAAAAGCGCGCCTTCGAGCTGTACACCGCTGCCCTCGAGCGCGATCCCGGACTCACCGCCGCCCACTACCGCCTGGCGCAACTCTACCTCCGGGAAGGCCGCGAAGTGCTCGCCGGGATCCATCTCGAGCGCTTCCGGGCGCTGAAGAAGACGCAGCCATGAGTCCGCGGCTGGCTCCTGTTCTCCTCTTCGCCCTCGCCTTGGGCCTGCGCACCGCCTACATCCTGGAGATCGACGACTCTCCCACCTTCACCCACCCGCCCGTCGACGGGCAGACCTACGTAAAGCAGGCGGAATACATCGCCGCGGGGAACTGGCTCGGCCGCGGCCAGGAGCCGTTCTGGCAGCCCCCCCTCTATCCTTATCTCCTCGGGCTGTTCCGCCTGTTCTTCGGCGGCGACTCCTTCTTCTACGCCGTGCGTCTCTTCCAGGCCCTCGCCGGTGCGGGAACCTGCCTGCTTGCCTGGCACCTCGGGGGCCGGCTCTTTCACCCCGGCGTCGGCCTCGCAGCCGGCGCCGCAGCCGCGGTGTACGGCCCCCTCATCTATTTCGACGGGGAAATCCTGCCGGCGAGCCTGGCCACCTTCCTCGATCTCGCCGGCCTCGCCCTGCTGCTGCGCTGTCTGCGCATGCCCACCGCCCCCGGCTTTCTCGGCGCCGGTGCCCTCTTCGGCCTCGCGACGCTGACCGTCCCCACGGTGCTCAGCTTCGCCGCGGGGGCCGCGGTCTTCATCTGGGTCAAGGTGAGGCGTTGCGCCCCTTTCTCCGCGCCGAGGCTCGCCTTTCCCGCGGCCTTCGTCCTCGGCGTCCTCCTCCCCATCCTCCCGGTCGCGGTGCGGAACGTAGCCATCGGGGGAGACGCGGTTCTCATCTCCTACAATGCCGGGGTGAATTTCTACGTCGGCAACAACGAAAACTACGACGAGAGCGTGGGCATCAGGCCGGGATGGGAGTGGGACGAGCTTCTCGACCGGCCGCGGGAGGAGTCCGGGATCACCCGGCCGAGCGGCCGGTCCGCCTTCTTCTTTTCACAGTCCTGGGAGTTCATCAGCTCGCGCCCCGCCGACTACCTGGGGCTGCTGGCCAGGAAGCTCTTCCTGTTCTGGCACGGCGACGAGATCGGGCGCAACCAGGGGATCTATTTCTGGCGCAATTATTCCGATATACTGGGCATGACCCTGTGGAAGCTGGTGATCTCCTTCCCGTTCGGGCTCGTCGCTCCCCTGGCGGTCGCCGGCGCCCTGCTCGCGTTCCGCCGCGACGGCGCCTCCCTGCCGTTGCTCTTCATCGCCCTGTACAGCATTTCCGTCATCGCCTTCTTCGTCACCTCCCGTTACCGGCTTCCGGTCGTGCCGCTGCTGCTGATTCATGCCGCATACGCCGGCCACTGCCTCGCCGCCGGGCTGAAAGACGGCAACCGGAGGGCGGCGGGATTCCCCGCCCTCTGCATCGCCCTGCTGCTGCCGGCAGCGAACTTCCGGGTCGGGGCCATGGACCTCGAAGGGGACGCGGCGATCCACTTCAACCTCGGGGTGGCGCACATGGTGAAGCGGGACGCCCCCGCGGCGAGGAGGGAGTTCGAGCTCGCCGTCGCCCGCGACCCGACCCACTGGCAGGCCTGGTTCAACCTCGGAACGACCTCCGCCATTCAGGGAGACCTCGAAGGGGCGATCCCGGTATACGAACGCGTCCTGGAAGCGCACCCCGACCGCGTTATCGCATGGGTCAGCCTGGCCCGCGCCCGCAGGCAGCTCGGAGACCGGGAGGGGGCGCGGCAGGCATATGAAGCCGGACTCTCGGCGGATCCGGTTGCCTTCAACTACTACGGCCGCTACGCCGAACTGATCGAACTCTGCATGCAGATGGGGGACCGCAGCTGCGCCGAGCGCGTCCTCGGGATCGCCAGGCGCCACTTCCCGGACGAGACCCGCCGCCTGCGCCGGCTCCTTCCGTGAAACGGGTCCTCCTCCTCGCGGCGGCGTCCGCGGCCATGCTCAATCGCGGTGCCGGCGCCGGCTCGCATTCCGCCTATTTCGTCGACGCGGCGCCGGAGGCCGGGATCGCCTTCACCCACACGAGCGGCGCCGCCGGCCGCTACTACCTGATCGAGACCATGGGAGCCGGAGGGGGCTTCCTCGACTACGACCTCGACGGCCGCCTCGACATCTATCTCGTCGACGGCTTCCCGCTGCGAGGAATCGGGGAGGACCTGCAGCCGGTGAACCTGGTCGACGAAACCGCGGACCACTATTTCGTCAGGGAGACCGGGGCAGGTCGCCACCGGGACGCCGACAGCCTCGTCGCCCTGGTCCGTCAGGGTGGCCCTGCTCCATTGGGCAACAGGCTCTACAGGAACCGGGGGGACCGCTTCACGGCGGTCACCGGGGCCGGGGATCCCGGCTACGGGATGGGATGCGCCACAGGCGACTACGACAACGACGGCGACCCGGATCTCTACGTCGTCAACTACGGGCCCAACGCGATCTTCGAGAACAGGGCTCGTGAAGGGGGAACGTTCGTCGAGGCGACGGGGCAGGCCGGGGTCGGCGACGAGAGCTGGGGCGCCGGGGCCGCCTTCTTCGACTACGACAACGACGGCCTGCTCGACCTCTACGTGGTCAACTACCTCGACTTCCACGTCGGCAACAACCGCGTATGCGGGGTCGAGGACGCCAGCCTCGGTTCGGCGGGAGGAACAGTCGTGCGCGTGCGCAAGGACCGGCGCAGCTACTGCAGCCCGGACCGCTACCGCGGCGCCGCCGACGCCCTCTACCGCAACACGGGCCGCGGATTCGAGGACGCGAGCCGTGACGCCGGCATCCTCATCGCCGACGGCAAGGGGCTCGGGGCAGTCACCGCGGACTACGACAGCGACGGCGACACCGACCTCTACGTCGCCAACGACGGGGTGAGGAACTTCCTGTTCCGCAACGAGGGCGGCCGTTTCCGCGAGGTCGGCCTGATCGCCGGGAGCGCCTACAACGGCGACGGCCGGGCGGAAGCGGGAATGGGGGTGGACTGGGGCGACTACGACGCCGATGCCGACTACGACCTGTTCGTAACCAACTACTCGAGGCAGACCAACACCCTTTACCGCAACGAGGGGGGCCGATTCAGCGACGTGACGTCCCTGCTCGGGGTGGCCGGGAGCAGCTACGAACCTCTCGGTTTCGGCACCTTTTTCTTCGAGGCGGACAACGACGGCGACCTCGACCTCTTCGTCGCCAACGGGCACGTCCAGGACAAGGTGCAGTACATCGCCGGCAACGATGGAATCTCCTACGCGCAGCCGAACCAGCTGTTCGAGAACCGGCCGGAAGCGGGGTTCGTCGACGTCTCGGAAGCCGGCGGCCCCGGTCTCTCGCCGGCGCTGGTGTCGCGGGGCAGCGCCCGCGGAGACTACGACAACGACGGCGACCTCGACATCCTGGTGACCAACTGCAACGGCCCTGCCCAGCTGCTGCGCAACGACCTGCCTGCGGGAAGAAACTGGCTGTCGGTCCGGCTGATCGGAGCTCTGACCCGGGATGCGGTGGGATCGAGGATCGCCGTCACCTGCGGCGGCGCCATCCAGGTCCGCGAGGTGAGGACCAGCGGCAGCTACGCGTCGGCAAACGACATCCGCCGGCACTTCGGGCTCGGCGACTGCCCGACCGTGGAGAGCCTGGAGATCATCTGGCCGGACGGCGCCATGCAGGTGATGGAAGGAGTGGCGCCGAACCAGTTCATCACCATCGAACAGCAGTAGACCGCTTCAGAACCTGGAAAGGCGGTTGAGGTTTTCAAGCGCACCGGATGCCGGGTCCGCCGGGGCGGCTGGAATTCAGGGCATGAACCGCCATCTTCCCGCATGCCTTCGACTCTGGCCAGGCCTGGCGATCACGGGCCCGTGGAACCCTCCAACTCGTGGACCTTTATCCAGTGGTTGCGCATCCGCAGGGGGAGCGTCTCCCCCCGCTGGCCCACCACGCGCAGTGCGGAAGAGGTCTGCCGCGGCATGTGGCAGTCGATGCAGTCGGCCGCCGCCCCCTCCTGCGTCGGGGTGCGGGTGCAGTGCATGCCCGACGACGGCTCGTGGCACTCCCTGCAGAGCCGGGAAAACATGCCGAGGTCCCCGCGCTGGTTCCGGTGCGGGTCGTGGCAGGTGGTGCAGGTCATCGAGGGGGTGCGCTTGAAGCACTGGCTCGCGGTCAGGTACGGCGCCTGCGTGGCATGGGGATCGGTCTCCGTGAAATCGACGGCCGCCGGCTCGATGAAGTCGGAATAGGCGTCGCCCGGCCGGAAGCTGAAGGGAGGGCGCACGACCGCCCCGGGCGGGGTGTGACAGAAGCCGCAGACCTCGACCTGCTGGTTCCTCGTCAGGTCCCCGATCCCGACGATGTGGCGCGCCGTCGGGTCGCCGGGGTTTTCGCGGTGGTAGCGGACATGACGCTCCGCGGGACCGTGACACTTGACGCAGGATATAGGCAGGACAAAGTTCGCCTTTTCCAGAACGAAGGTATCGGCCGGGTGCAGGTACTCGTCGAGGGCGCGCGCCGGCCCGTCGTACTCCGACT
>JAPOZF010000796.1 GCA_026706165.1 Gemmatimonadota bacterium | reverse complement strand
GCAGATTGGAACTCCCGGTTCCCACTCCCAGGCCGGCAGGGAACAAAGAGACGGTCCCATTCAGTATGCCACGTGGATCAGCCGATGGGCGGATGTCGAGGTTGCCGACGCGGAATCGACATCGATATCGATTCTGGCGATGTAGATCCCCGGCGGCACCAGGGACTGCGAATCGTCGTCGCCGGGCCAGGAAACCGCGTAGGAACCACGCGGGTCCGCCCTCTTTTCCATTTTCTGACGGACGACACTGCCTCCGAGGTCGAAAATCGTCAACGTGACCTCGCGCTCGCTGTTGATGCGCGAGACCGTGAAGTGGAAGGTCATAATGTCGTTGATGCCGTCGCCGTTGGGAGTGATAACCCCCGAACCTGTCGAGAGATTGCTGATAACCTCGTTTCCGGAAAGAGCGAGGACCGCTGTAGTCTGGCTGTGGACCAGTTCGGTGGCGTCGCCGGCGTCGACGCGCTGCCAGAAACCGGGCTCCTCAGAATTCTGTCCGGCCACCTTGAACGAAGTACTCGTCGAGAAAATCGTCGGCCTGAAGCGCACCTCGACGAGGTCGGTTCCCCTTTCCACAGGTTCCGGCAACCGGAACCACAACGTGCTGTCCGCCGAATCGATCACCTCCAACTCGGCTGCCGGATAAATTTTTGCCGCGTCGCCGGCGAAATCTTCGTCGCTCCCGACGAGCGCCTCGACCAACTCCATCGTGGCCCCCCCGGTCGCCTCTATCCTCAACTCGTCGAACCGCTGTCTGGAGCTGGAAAACGAGGGTCGTATGAAGAAGGACAGATCCAGTGGTTTTCCCAGATCCACGACCTGGCTGGGAAACACTTCGCCGACCATGCGATCGGCGACCGGATCGGAAAAATCCACCGCGATCGAATGCAGGGAGGCGCCCGCGTCGGCACTTGCGGAGAACAGGGTAGCGCGGATCTGCATGAACTCCCTGGGGCTCGGGGAGGTGATGTCGGCCCCCTTGAACTGGTACGGCGGACTCCAGGCAGACCAGTCTCCTCCGGGTGTAAAAAAGCTTTTTACCTCCCCTTTCTTCGACTTCGGAAGGCGGTCGTATTTCGACTTTGCCGCCGCGGGATCGTCGACCGGTTCCACGGGATTCCCGTTGGAATCGAAATAGAGGAAATTCTCGATCAACTCGTTCCCGGAACGGGTCTGGATCTCGATGCGGGTCCCCCCGGGAAGGTCCGCTTCCCAGGAAATCGTGCTGAGGTTCTTGCTCCCGCCCAGCTCGATGAGATCGGAATCCATCACCAGTTCCGGAACGAAACCTTCCCCGTACAACAGCATTTCGGCGAAAGCGGTGAACGTTCCCAGAACCCCGCCTCCTCCCGGGTTTGATTTGAGGGTGCCGATCGTGCCCCTGAGATAGCGCGCCCGGGTAGGCTCGATAGCGTACTGGCGGAAGTTCTGCGCTCCCTCACCGGCGCAGTGATCGCAGGAGTACCCGAAATGGGATCCCACTCCTCCCACCCCCAATCCGGTCACTTCACCCGCCGCCCGGTTCCATTTGATGCTGCCGTCAGGAGCGCGGCTGCCGTCCGACACATCCACGGCCATCTCGTCGATCGCGTCCTTGCCGTCCATCAGGAACTGCATGGTGTCGATCCAGTAGAGAGCACCCAGGTCGACGACGAAGTCGGCCGGACCGAAGTGCCTGAACAAGGTTACGGTGTGCGCCGTCGAATGCCTGCCGTCTACCGCGACCGCGGTGATGTCCTTCCAGCCCAGGCCGGGACTCGGAAACTCGATGTTGACGCTGCCGCCCCGTTCCGCCATTCCAAGCGCCAGGTTGTCGCCCGAGGTCCAGACCTCGATCTCGGCGACTCGCGGGCGCTCTCTCCTGAAATACCTGATCGAGCCCCGGCGTTCCGCCCGGATGTTTTCGTACTCGCCGGGGGAGATCAAGGTCTCGCGACCTGATGGTTCGCGCCGGTAGTGATCGACTGCACCCCGCTCGTGGTCCGGGAGGGCGAGATACCTTTCCTCTGCGGTCATCCCTCCTTCGGGCAACACCTCGGAAGCCCTGTCGAAATCGCTGTCGGTGGCGATGACCTGGATCCTGTCTATGGCATCCCCGGCGAAGTTGCTGCTGGCCCGAATCAGGGACTCCGGGGGCCGGAAAGTGTTGTTGGCCTCGGGGTCCGGAACAAACTCGAACACCTTCCGGCTTTTGTTCGGCTTGTCTGTCCTTCCCAGCTCCCAGTACTTGGGTATGTCGGGAGCACCGTTAAGCCAGAGCTCGGGGGCCCCCCTGGGAGGAGCGTGGCGCCAGGCCAGGACCTTGAACTGCAGGAACGGATCCCCTTCCCCTTCCTCCGCGAAGCGCACCACCACTCTGCTGGCGACTACTATGCGCCCGAGGTTCACCTCCGCCCACCATTCGGACAAGGGCCTGTCCGTATCGGGGCCCCAGGTCGTCGCCGGGTCGCCGTCGATCAGGAATCGGGCCTCGCTGCCGTTGGATCCCGCGCTGACCCCTCCCGGTCCATCGTCGAAGGCCGCTCCCTGGGCCTCGTTCTCGAACTCCGTGGCATTCAGGGCAGCGTTGATTTCCTTGCGCATGAAACGAGGTCCGACCGAGCCATCCCCGGTTATTTCCGCAGTGCCTCCGGCGACGGCCCACTGCTCCCAGTGGGAGCTGCGGTCAACGACGATTTCGTTTCCCCGGATGCTGTATCCGAGCTGGGCGGAAAGCTCGCCCGCAAACGATGCAATGACAGCCAGGGCGGCGGCGAAAGAAAAAGGACGTACGAACTGCGCTTTGGAGGCGATCGTCAGTCCTGCGTTTCCCGCACCCCCGTCCGGTCTGATCCGATTCAGGCGCGAATGACACATTTCCATGTTGAACGGCAATGCCTGCATAAAGAGAACAGGGGGGGCCCCAATCGTCAGAGCCCCCCCTGCAAGTTACTGCGTCCTCTACTCGTTACCTCATTACCCCCTCGAGATTACTCCTCGATGAGGAAATCGGACTTGATACGACCCCAGGTGTCGGTCTCGACAGCGGTGGGCCACAGGTCACTTTCGATTTCGAGCAACTCGAAGTCGGCGAGCAGGCTGCTGTTGCGCCAGGTGTCGTGCAACGGCGGGAAATCGTACGAAGCCGAGTAGCGCTCGCCTTCGACGGGTACGTCGAAGTCCTTGAACATGTAGGCGATGCCGAGGATTCGCCCCACTTCGAGATCGACGATCGTGCTGCGGGCTTCGCCGTCTTCACCGCGGTACAGGTTCTCCCACGGGGTGACCATCATCTCGTAGGTGCGGCTGCCGGCTTCGTAGAGCTCGGCATTGACCGTCCAACCCACCTCGAGGTACTGGGGAGTCAGGATCTCGCGACCGGTGGTCAGGAAGTTGTCGTTTCCGACAAAACCGCGGCCGAGCATGAAGATGTAGTAGCCGTCGAGGGGCGGGGTGTAGTAGCGGTAGTTCTGGCCCGAGACGAAGATCAGGTCGATCTGGTCGTCGTGTTCCTCTGCGTGCCAGTCACCGTTCCACAGGTCGCCGCCGCTGTGGTCGGCATCGACGATGAAGTCGAAACCGTCATCCCAGTCGACGCCCGAGGGATCTTCCTTGTCCCTCTTGAAGTAGTCGTCGAACACGTCGGCGGTCACGTAGAGACGGTTGGTCTCCTCGTTCCAGCCGAGGATGTGCTTGACGTTGAAATCGTCGAGCCTGACTTCGGTATCGTTTCCGATCACCGTCTCTTCGAAGTCATTCTCGCGAGTCACCCAGTACGACTCCGGAACCATGTCCCAATCGCTGAGATCGCCATCGATGGCCGGGACGGCGTGGGTCGGGAACGCGACCGCGAAGTACGTCACCCCAGGAGGCTCGTGCGCCGAGGCGGCGCTGAGGCCCAGGATGAGACTGAGTGAAAGAAGGCCCTTCATGGTTTTCATTGCTTTGACTCTCCTCACGAACTGAAGGGGTTGAAGAAATGCAATCGCCACACTCTGTGTCGTTGCATGGAAGCCGGTTGACAGGCAACCGTCACTGGATCGCTTGTGGGGGAATGTCAGTAAGCTGCCTCAGCCCCATTGAAATTCAGTGGTCCCACGGACTGTTTTCGGACAGCGGATTCGTTCAATGTAATCACAGCCGATGCCGCAAGGCAAGAGTAAAACAGCGGAAGGGGAACAATTGGGTATCGGTGAACATTTGCTCCAGACAACAAACTCCCGGGTTCCCGGCGACGGCCTCTTCATTCATCCCTTCCGAGGAAACGCCGCACCGAGGCGGCAAAGGGGTGATCCGGCCCGAGACCCTTCAGGGCAACCTCGTATGCGCGGTGGTACTGACCGGTGTTGTAGAGCGCTTTTGCGAGGTTGAAGCAGGCGGTGGGGTGGTCGGGGGCGAGGACGAGAAGCCGCTCCCAAACCTCGATCGCTTCCCCGATCCGGCCGCTGCCGGCGCAGGCGACCGCCAGGTCGTTGTAGTATTCCGGATCGTCGGGAACCAGGTCCACCGCCTGCGACCAAAAGGGACGGGTGCGATCGTGGGCGCCCAGTTGTCCATGGGCTACACCCGC
Organism: Gemmatimonadota bacterium; assembly: GCA_026706165.1. The sequence continues at coordinate 5,780 of JAPOZF010000796.1, read as the reverse complement.
GTTACACAACAGGCGGCAGGCATAGGCATCGGGAAGCAAATCGGACAATTGCGGTACCCTCAGGGCCCGCTCGAATGCCTGCACTGCCTGGTCCCAGTCGGAGTCCCGCATCGCCAGATGCCCGATCCGCGCGTTGAGGAGCACATCGAACAGGGTAGCGGCACCGGGTTCGGGCACCTCCGTGGCGGACCCCAGTGTTCCCAGCCGGATCGTGGGCCCGGTTTGCTCCAGTCCGGCGAACCCCGAAAGCGGCAGGAAATACCAGTCCATGGGATCGAAATCGGCCGCAGCCACCCCTATTCCCGGAGAAAATGTCTGCCGCCAGGAAGCTGAAGGGACGAGTTCTGCGGCCTTTGGCGGCACCTCGGCATCGGCGCAGAGGGGGTGTAGATAGTCCAACAGGATCACCCCCGGACCCGCCGCGGGTTCCTGCCTCGCCCTGTCGAGAACAGAAGCCGGATCCGGTTCGAGATACAGCCGCGGCAGACCATGGCGCCGGCGCAGCCAGTCGTACGCCGCCATCAACCTGTCCTCGCCAAAACTGCGAAGGAAATGCGTCTGCCTGACGAGGACCCGGTGCGGCGTCAGCACCTGGATGTTCCCGCATTTGTCGGGGAGGTGCACCAGCCGCCTGCGGTCGGGGAAGTGGTTTTCCATCCAGGAGACGGCCTGCTCGCGCGTATCGCTTCCGGACAGCAGGGCCCGGGTGCGCAGCGAGGTCCAGGCCGGCTCGGCCAGCAGTACGGCCAGGGCCCCGGCCAGAAGCGCCGGGCTGCGGCGCAACCGAAGCAGGGGGCGCACCATCAGCACCGACACGATCGGGGTGAGGGGCAGCGCGTAGCGCATGAAAACCGACCCGGCTGCCGCCAGCAGAATCGCGAAGGCACCCAGCCCCGAAAGCAGAACGACTTCGTCCCGGCTCAGGCCCCCCGGCTTGCGCGCCAGTGCCAGAAACAGGAGTGCCGCACCCCCCAGGCCGAGTCCGAAACGCAGGGTGTAGCGCAGGTGAAAGAAAAGGGGCCGTTCCGCTGCTGCATCCGGGATCAGATGATCGCGTCCCATCTCGGAGAAATCGCTCCAGAAAGCCGCCGCGTCGAGCCATACGTACGGCGACGCCGCACAGAAGGCCAGAACTGCCGCGGCGCCGGCGCACCAGATGCCGGGTTGCCTCAGGGAAGGGGTCCTGAGCAAGGCCGCGGCCGCAACCGGCACCGCCGCCAGGGCCGCGGGGTACTTGGTCGCCCCTGCCAGCCCGACGAAGAGCCCGGCGGCGAGCGCGTCGACGCTGGTTCCTCGTTGGCGCATGCGCACCGCGAACACCAGGGCGAGACCGACCCACAGCACCGCCGGGGTGTCGGTGTTGGCGAGATGGGCGAAGCGCACCGACAGGGGCATCAGCGCCAGGAACAGGGCGGCCAGAAGCCCCCCGGCAGCGCCGTAGAGGAGACGCCCGAGAAAGCCCGTGACCGCCACTGTCGCCGCCGCCATCACGGTGCCGAAGCCCCGGGCAAGGGACAACAGATCGCTGCCGTCGACGAAGTACCGGTAGGCGACGAACTGTTCCAGGGGGCCGCTGTCGGCCAGGGCGAACCTGACGAAATAAAGGAGGGATGCCAGGTAGAACTGGAGCGTGGGATAGTTGAAGAAGTGGGGGTTGAGATCGCCGCTCCAGAACCCCAGCGGTATCAGGACCAGGGATTCCTCGTCGAAGTGGGACCATTCCGGAGCCGGGAGCGGCCAGCGCAGCCACAGCGAGAGGAGCACCGTCCCCCCGAGCAGCCAGAACCAGTATCTGGCGGCGAGCCGGGAAGATCCGGATGCCCGCGTGCTCACCCTCTGCCGGTTGCGCGCTTGCATGCGAGGTGTCCGGGCGGCACCCCGCTACAGGGCCGACGCCAGGGCATCCTCGCGGATCTCCACCTCGGAGGCGTACTTCTCCCGAATTCTTTCCACTTCGCCTTCGAACAGCCGCTGCTTCCGCAGCCACCTGACGGTGGCGACGACGCGGCGCTCGACCTCCTCGAAGGTGACCTGCCGGCGGTCCCTGGACAGAACCCGGAAGACGGAGTACCCCTCAGCCACCTCCAGCGGACCCATCAGCTCACCGATGGGAGCGGTCCTGGCCGCGGCTTCGAGGCCGCCCCAGGCCGCTTTCTCGAATGCATACAGCTCGACCCTGCCGTTTTCGTCCCGGTGATCGAGAGCCCGCTCCGAGCGCGCCGCGAGCTCGGAGAACGCCGCCCCTTTTTCGATCTGCTTTCTCAGGCCGAGCGCTTCCTCTTCGGTGGCGACGAGGATCTCGTCCATGACGATCAGCTCGGGATCGGCGAACACGGCGGCGTGGTCCTCGAAATACCGGCGCGCTTCGTCCCTGGAGACCTCCAGCCTTCCCTCGAGAACGGAGGCGCGCAGTTCGACGATCAGCAGCCACCGGCGCTGCCTTTCGAGCCAGGCGACTACCGCCGGTTCCTCGTGTATCCCGGAGCGCACCGCGGCCTCCATGAACACCGCGTCCGGCACCAGAAAGCGTGTGGCCGCGTCGATGACGTCGTCAGCCTTCTCCATGGAATCCGGCCGTTGGCGCCGGACCTTCAGGGCTTCGATCAGGTCCCCCGCAGTGATGCTTCCGCCGGTGAAGGTGTAGAGGACAATCGAGTCCTCCTCCTCCGGGGAGAAGGGCTTGTCGATGCGCGCCCGGGAAAGGAAGCGGTCGACACCGCCGCGATTCAGCTCGAGCCGGTACTCCCGCGCCAGCTCCGCGGCCAGCTTGTCGCGCGCCTCCCGGAACTTGAGACTCTGGAATTCCTTCACCACTTCCTGCAACGCCATTGGCCCCAGCTTCACACTGGTCTCGTCCGTAACCTCGACGACCGCCCAGAGTCTCCCGGGGAATCTGATCGGCCGGGAGACTTCGCCCACCTCGAGAGAAAACAGGGCGTCGCGGAAGACCGGATCGATCTCCACCTTGACGGAAGCACGCCCCCTGTCTCCCCCGTGCTCCGCGGTGGCCCTGCTCAGCGACATTTCCCGGGCGACCTCTTCGAAACTCCTGCCGCCGTCGATTTCGGCGCGGGCGCGCTCCGCCGCCGCCTTCGATTCGACAATGATCTCGCTGAACCGGATCGCCCGGTCGTGCTCCTCCCTGGCGACGAACTCCTCGAACTCCTCCGGGTTCGTCTCGATTTCGATTTCACGCGCCTGAAAAAGGCCGACGATCCTTTCCCTTCCGGCCTTGCTCAGCTTCTTGAGGAAACCGCGGCTCTGATCGAGACCTCGCGCCTGCGCCTCGAGCCGCAGAATCTCCCTGTCCGTCATCGTCCGCAGGTGGTTTTTCGCCCTTTCGATTCCAGCCTTTTCCCCTCGCAGCTGCTCGGGCATTCTGCCGCTGAATTCCCGCAGGTCGGCCGCGGTGATCTCCATATCCCCGACCCTGGCAACTACCGCATCCCTGTCGGGAGCAGTCTCGACAGCTGCCGGCGCCTCATCCCCCGACGGAACGGGCGCCGGCGCCTTTTCGTCCGGCGGCGCCGAGCAGGCCGCCAGGACAAGGACCAACCAGGCAGGACGCGGCCGGGAGGACCCCGGGCCGCGGCCGCCTGCCAGGGTCGCGGTACATCCGTCTTTGCTGCGAATGCTGATCATCCTTCCTTTGTTTCCTCTGTTTTCCCGGTTGTGAAACCGTTGCGACAGGGGCTGGCTGTGGCGGGTTGTTAAGGATACAGAACCGATTTCACATGGCAAACCGGACCCCGGTCCTCGCGATCTTCCTGCTCGCCCTCCTGCTGCGTCTGGGTTACCTCGCCGACGTCTCCGGGTCACCCTACTTCGACACCCTCATCCTCGACGCCGAGGAGTACGACTTTCTCGCCGAGGAACTCGTGCGCGGCAACTGGCGGCTCGACGAAAAGCAGACCTACGTCCACGGGCTGGGGTATCCCGCCTTCCTGGCGATCCTCAAAATCCCCGGCTTCGGAGCGGCCGACTTCCGGCTGTGGCAGGCGTTCCTGGGGGCGCTTTCGTGCGTCCTCGTCTACCGCATCGCCCGCCAAATCTTCGACCGCGGCGCGGCCGCGATCGCCGGTACGGCCGCGGCGGCCTACTGGCCTTTCCTGTTCTTCGGCGGCGAGCTGTTCGCGACCACCTTCTTCATCTTCATACAACTTCTGCTGGTCGACACACTGCTCCGCTTCGACGGGCGCCCCGGCCACGGAACTGGCGCGGCAGCGGGAGTTCTCCTGGGCCTGCTCGTCGCGACCCGCGCCAACGCCCTGCTGGCAATCCCCGTGGTCTTCTGGTGGATCTGCCGCCGCCCCCGCGCAGCTCACGACGGCGGCCGGCGGCGCCTGTGGCCCTCCTTCGCGATTGCCCTCGTGCTGACCCTTTCACCGCTGGCGCTGCGCAACCACATCGTGCAGGGGGGGCCGCTGCCGTTTCAGGGGGCGTGGAGTTTCTACATGGGGGCCAACCCCGAAGCGGACGGCACGCCGTACGTCCGCCAGGGGCTGCAGTGGCAGCGCCACGAGCTGCTGCCGCTGCGGGCCGGGTTCGTCGAGCCGGTTTCCAGGGGCTTCTTCTACCTGCGGTCCGGAGTCCGATTCGCCGCGGAAAACCCCGCGCAATACCTGCACCTGCTCTATCGCAAGTTCCGGCTCTTCTGGAACGCCTTCGAGATACCGGTGAGCAGCGACCTGTCGTATTACCGGGAACACTCGATCCTGTACCGGATACTCATCGTCAACTTCGGCGTCGTCGCCCCCCTGGCTGTCGCCGGCCTGTTTCCGGGGGGGCGCCGCGATGACCGTTACCTCCTGTTGTGGACCTTCGTGCTGGTATCCCTCGCCACCGGGATGCTGTTCACTGTCAGCGCCCGCTACCGCGTCCCCGCCGCCCCGTTCCTGATCATCCTCGCGGCCCACGGATTCTCGCTTCTCCTGGCCTTTCTGCGCACCCGGGACTGGCGCCGGACCGCGGGCTTCGCCGCCGTGCTCGCCGCCACCGCCGTCCTCGTTCACACCGGCGTCGACGCCAGGCAGGTGGACCACGTCCGGCCCGCCTTTCTCATGGGGATGGTTCATTTCAGGAGCGGGGATCCGGCCGCCGCGGAAACAGCCTACGCAAACGGGCTGGCGAAGAATCCCGACGACCCCGACCTCTGGAACGGCCTGGGAACCGCCTGCGCAGCCCAGGGCCGTAACGGCGACGCGGAGGACGCCTTCGAAAGGGCCATCGCCCTCGCGGAGGATTACGCGCAGCCGCGGTTCAACCTCGGGGCCCTGTACCTCCGGCTCGGCCGGCGCCGGGAAGCGATCGCCGCGCTGAAACAGGGGCTGGCAATCGACCTGCGGCCGATACCCCGGTACCAGGGGAACCTCGCCCTCGGCGACGCTTATATGCAGGAGGAGAAGTTCGGCGAGGCCGCCCGGGCTTTCGAACGCGCCCTCGAGCACCGGCGGGACCCCAACGCCTACTACGGGCTCTCGAACGCCAGGGGGAAGCTCGGGCATGCAGGGTCCCAGGTCCGGGCCCTCGAACAGGCGGTGGAGCTGGATTCCACCTTCGCCCCGGCGTTGCGCAACCTCGGTGTGCTCTACCTCACCCGAGGCGACCCGGAAGCTGCCGAGGCCGCCCTCCTGCAGTCGATCCGTCACGATTCCACATCGGCGGTTGCGCACCGGAACCTGGCAGAGCTCTACTCCCGGCGCGGGCAACACGAACGCGCCCGCGCCGCCCTCGACAAGGCGGAGCGGTTGCTGGAAGGTGAACCCTGGGGCGGCAGGCGG
>JAPOZF010000664.1 GCA_026706165.1 Gemmatimonadota bacterium | reverse complement strand
GGGTACATCTGCTTCCACATCGACCAGGTGGTCTCGACGATCGGCAGCAGCTCGAGCTTCTCACCGGTGTAGTTGCCGCTGATGCCGGTGTAGATCATCTGCGGGTAGAGGCTCAGGCCGTCGCGGCGGTCGTACATCACGAGGTTGCTGTTGATCAGCTGCCCCGAGACGCCGAACTCGATCTGCGCCAGGTCGTCGCCGGTGGCGTTGAAGTTGAGGGCCGTGCCGGTGAGCGGACAGAGCGTCACCGAGATGAACTGGCCGCCGATCTCGTCGTTGATGACTTCGTGCCACCACCCGAGGTTCTCCGGGTAGGCCTTGGCGACGCCGTGCATGAAGACCCCCATCACGAGGTCGTCCTCGCGCACGTAATCCGCCTCCCCGGGCATGCCGAACACCGGGTTGGTGAGCGCCGGGATGCCGTCCTTGCCGGGACCCCCGCTGAACAGGTGCTCCGTCAACCCGGTTACGTCGTCGGGCAGGTACTCTCCCCCCCGGGCGGGCAGGGCCGCCAGGGTGCAGAGGGCCGCGGCTGCGGCCAGCCTTTTGCTCATCTCGTCCTCCGTTGCTTCCTCACCGCCTACAGGTCGACGACCTGCAGCCGCTGTGCCAGCTTGTCTCCCAGAAGATCGGACTTGCTCTCGAGTTTCAAAACGCCGCGCGGGCAGACGTGGGCGCACATCCCGCAGCCGACGCAGGAGGCCCGCTTGATGTCCTGGTTGTTGCGGGCGTAGGCGCGCACGTCGATCCCCATCTCGCAGTAGGCGCTGCAGTTGCCGCACGAGATGCACATGTCCGGCTTAACGCTGATGCGGAAGCGCCCGAACTTCTGGATCAGGCCGAGCAGCGCCGCCATCGGGCAGAAGAAGCGGCACCAGACCCGGGTGCCCAGCAGCGGGTAGAGAGCCACGGCGAACACCCCGGACAGCAGCGCCCCGACGATCAGCCCGTACATCTCCTGGATCTTGAAGGCCACCGCGGCGAACCCCGGGTGGTTCTGGCCGATGCCCCAGTTGATGAAGACGACGGCGGTGGTGCCGAGGGCGAGAAGCAGAACCGCGTGAATGGAGATCTGCTCGAACTTCCACGCCCGCGTCGACTTGTCGGAGAGGTGGCGCCAGGAGTCGCCGGCGGTCTCGGCGAGGCCGCCGCAGCCGCAGATCCACGAGCAGTAGAAACGCTTGCCGAAGATGAAGGCGAGGGCGGGAAACAGGATCAGCGAGCCGATGAAGCTGTAGAGGGCGATCAGCACCGGGTACTCGAAGATCGTGCCCGGGTAGAAGTACTCGATCTTCAGCGGCCACAGGTAGGAGAAGAAGAAGTCCTTCTTTCCGAAAAGCGCCATCGCGAACGGCAGGCAGAAGGCGAGGACTATCTGCACCGCCACCACGACCAGGGTCCTGACTCTCTGGTAGCGGCTGTTGCCGTGGCGGGCGAGGAAGAAGGCGCCGCCGGCGACCATCGCCAGCGAGTAGATGGCCCCGTAGAGCCACCACTTGTTGCGCAGGCCCAGGGCTTGCGCGAGCGGGTCGAACCAGTCGGTGAAGTAGGTCGCCAGGTAGAAGGCGAGGATGGCGGCCCCGAGTATCCAGGCGCTCGCTCCGCGCCGCCGCCATGCTTCCCGGTAGGTGCTCATCAGGCCGTGTTGGTACATCATCTGCGCGCGCCCTCCTCGAAGAATTCGTTGTCTTATGTGACCGTCGCCCGCGCGGTGTCGAAAACCGGCGGGGGCGTCAGCTCCGGGTCGTACAGGGCTTCCCGCAAGTGGGAAAGGACGTAGCTCAGGTCGCGGCGCTCCTCGATCCAGCGCACCAGGAAGGTGTGGTCCCAGCGGCGGCCCAGCATGTTGAAGCCGACGACGCGGTCGTTCTGCAGGACGATCCGCGTGGTGCTGCGCACCGGTCCGGTCTCCTCGTGGAACCAGTTCTTCTCCCCCTCGAGGTTGAAGTTGACCAGCCCGGCGGTGGTGTACTCGACGTCCATGAACTTCGCCGAGTTGTAGAAGGTCCCGCGCTCGTAGACCACGGTGTCCCCCAGCATGGCCGCTCCGGCAATCCGGCCCTGGGCGCGCGAGGTGTACCACAGCTGCTCCGGCCTGCGGCTGCCGTCGAACCAGGCGACCGCGGCGCAGTCGCCGGCGGCGTAGACCCCGGGGGCCGATGCCCCCAGCCCCGCGTCGACGACGATTCCCCGGGAGCGCTCGTCGAGCTCGATCCGGGAACCGTCGAGCCACCCGGTGTTGGGCATCACCCCGATGGTGACGACGGCGATGTCGCACTCGATCTCGGGACCGGCCGCCCAGGTTTCGTCGGGGAAGGCGTTGGGCCGGTGCCCGGGACCGGCGACCCTGGTGCGCATCCCCGTCACCGCCCCGGCGGCGTCGCCGACGAACTCGTCGACGACGGTGTTGAGGTGTACGTGCAGGCCGTTCTCCTCCATCACCCGCGCGATCCAGGCGGCCTCGCGGCCGTCGATGGCCAGCGGCCAGTACCAGTCCTCCATGATCAGGAAATGGGTGTCGACCCCGGCATGGGCGAGGATCTCCGCCGCCTCGATGCCTACCAGTCCGCCCCCGATGACGGCGGCGCTCCGGGCGCGGCGCCCCCGTCGTTCGGCGGCCGCCGGCCGCGGCCTGTAGGGCGAGTCCCCGGCGGTGGCCTCGAGGTGGTGTTCGGGGCGCGGCGGTCTCCCTTCGCCGGGGCCGCCGTGGACCTCGCGTTCGAGCCACTCGAGGTCCTGCATGGTGACGAAGTGGCCGATCCCGTCGAGGCCGGAGTTGGGCCAGGGGCCGGGGCGGGGCCGCGAGCCGCAGGCGATCAGCAGGCGGTCCCAGGGAAGCGGCTCCAGTCCTCCGGCCAGCTGCACCTGTCTGTTATCGACGTCGACGCCGGTGGCGCGCGCCCTGACCCGGGCGAAACCGAGGCGCTCGTACAGGTCGCGCTCGTAGGTCTCGATGTCGCGGTGGGACAGCTGTCCGCAGAAGACGTACATCAGCGCCGTGCGGGAGAAGGGGTGGTCGGACTCCTCCGAGACGATGGAGATCTCCCAGTCCGGCTCGCGCTGGCGGATCGCCAGCGCCGCCTCCATGCCGGCGACTCCGTTTCCTATGATGACGGCTCTCATGGCGAATTGCTGTTTACCTGTTGGATGACCGAAGCGCGCGCCGGTTTCACGAAAGCGGGCATCAAAGCGGGCATCGGTTTAATGCCGAGCCGGGGGTCGGCAGGCGGGAGCCTTCATCACCCGCCCGGCTTCGGCATCGTCAGGTCTTCCGTGCAGGGGTGAATCTCGCCAGGGTAGCGGTTGCAATCCAGGTTGCAGCGGCCGGGAGACCGGGAGTGTGCGCTTGTGGAACCAGGTTCCAGTTCGGATACTCCAAAGTGGTGCACAGCATCGATTGAACGGCGATGAGCGAACTGGTCCAGATAGAAATCCCTCCCGCGGGGGCGCCCCGTCCGCGGGTCACCAGGTCGAACCGCGACCTGCTGGCCGGGGACTGGCCGCGCTTCCACGAGGTGCTCGACGGGCACGGGTTCCTCCTCGAGCGCCGCCGGCTCACCACCCTGCAGGTCAACGTCGGCAAGCTCTGCAACCAGACCTGCCGCCACTGCCACGTCGAAGCCGGCCCCACGCGCACCGAACAGATGACCCGCCGGACCGCCGAGCGCGTCGTCGAGCTGATGGACCTTCCCGGCGCCAGGGATCTCGACCTCGTCGACATAACCGGCGGGGCGCCGGAGCTCAGCCCGCAGTTCCGCTTTCTCGCCGCCGAGGCGCGGGCCCGCGGCTTCCGCGTCATCGACCGCTGCAACCTCACCGTGCTGTTCGAGCCGGGCCAGGAGGACACCGCCGGGTTCCTGCGCGACCACCGGATCGAAGTCGTCGCCTCCCTGCCCTGCTACTCCAACGAGAACGTCACGCGGCAGCGCGGTGAAGGGGTGTTCGGCAGGAGCATCGAGGCGCTGCAGCTGCTCAACTCCCTCGGCTACGGCCGCGAGGGGACCGGTCTCGTCCTCGACCTCGTGTACAACCCGGTCGGGGCCTTTCTGCCTCCGGACCAGGAGGAGCTGCAGGGGGAATACAAGGAACGGCTGCTCGCCGACTTCGGCATTGTCTTCAACCGCCTCTACACGATCACCAACATGCCGGTGAAGCGCTTCCTCTACGACCTCAAGCACAGCTGCCGGTTGGAGGAGTACATGACCCTCCTGGTCAACAGCTTCAACCTGCAGGCCGCCGAAAACGTCATGTGCCGCGACCTGGTCTCCATCGGTTGGGAGGGGACCATCTACGACTGCGACTTCAACCAGATGCTGGAGATGCCGGTCCCGGGTCCGCGCCGCAGCATCTGGGACCTCGGCTCCCTCGACGAGTTCAACCGCGGACCCATCGCCGTCGCCGACCACTGCTTCGGCTGCACCGCCGGGGCGGGCAGCAGCTGCGGCGGCTCCCTGGACTGAGAAAACACCCCGGTACCCGCGCAGGCACCGGGCTTCCGCCTTACTCCACCCTCAGGGGCAGCGTCCCGGAGACCTCCGCGGGGGGCAGGCAGCGGCTGTCGTCGCAGGCCTGGTACTGCAGCAGCAGCCGCAGCTCCCCGGAGGCGCCGGCAACCGCGCCGGCTTCGACCCTCCCGGCAAGCGCGGTTCCGCCGTCGTAGACCGACAGGGTCTCACCGAGGGCCTCGAGAAACAGCGGCCGCCCCGGGGGGTAGTCGACCGGGGCGAGCCGCACCGGCAGGTCGGAGTTGGCGATCAGCGAGGTCGGTATCAGCCAGTCGTGGGAGGCGGGGTTCGAGTTGACGTGCCAGCCTTCGGCCAGGCGCAGCACGAGCCGGAAGCCGGCGCTGCCGCCTGGTTTCAACAGCAGCTCCGCCGGCGCCGTCTCCAGCGCGAGGATTTCCGGTTTGAGGGGCGCCTCTCCAGGGTCGGGATCGCCGCGCCCCGGGAGCTCCTGAACGGGTGAGTCTGCGGCTTTCCGGTCGCCGGTCAGGTAGTCGGCGGCCGCGGCCGCCAGGTGCGTATACGCCGCAGGGCTGGAGGCCGCCGCTCCGGCGAAGAGGCGGAGGATCCCGGCGGCACGATCCCTGTAGGAAGAGTCCCCGGTCGCCCCCGCCAGCTGCAGGAGGCAGACCGCGGCCACGGCGTTGGGCGACGGCAGCGCCGAGTCGGTGCCGGTGGTGCTGCGGGCGATCAGGTCGGACCCTCCCTCGGAAAAGAAGAGGCCGCCTCCCTCCGGGTCGCCGAAGCGGCCGATCATTTGGTCGCAGATTCTTCGCGCCTCGACCAGCCACTGCTCCTCGCCGGTCGCGCGGTGAAGGGCGAGCAGGCCTTCGGCGAGGAAGGCGTAATCCTCGAGGAAGGCGTGCTGCTTCGCCGTCTCGTTGCGATATACCCTCCTGAGCTCCCCGGACTTCGAGCGCATCCGCCCGAGCAGGAAGCGGGCGGCCATTTCGGCGCGAAGCCGGTACCGGGAATCGTCGAAGGCCGCCGCGGCCTCGGCGCAGGCTGCGATCATCATGCCGTTCCAGGAGGTGATGATCTTGTCGTCGAGGAGGGGATACTCCCGTATGTCCCGGGCCTCGCGCAGTGAGGTGCGCAGGGGTTCGAGGCGCGCCGACAGATCTCCCTCCGACCACCCCCTTGCAGCGGCGATGCGGCCGGCGTCGCCGCGCCGGAACACCACCACCTCATCCCCCTCAGGCATCGGCGCGAGCCCGTGCATCTCGAAGAACAGACCCGCCTGCTCCGGTCCCAGGAGATCGCGGATCCCCGCCTCGGTCCAGATGTAGTACTTCCCCTCGACGGTTTCGGTCTCGGCGTCGAGAGCGGAGTAGAAGGGGCCCTCCGGGGAGGTCATCTCCCTGTCGACGAACCGGAAGATGTCCTCGGCCACGAGGCGCCAGCGTTCGTCGCCGGTCAGGGAGAAGGCGCGGGTGTAGAGGCGGGCGAGCTGCGCCTGGTTGTAGAGCATCTTCTCGAAGTGGGGGACGCGCCAGCGCGCGTCGGTGGCGTAGCGGTGGAAGCCGCCGCCGACCTGGTCGTAGATCCCCCCGTCCGCCATCGCCCGCAGCGTGTGGTCGACGACGGCGGCCGCTTTTGGGCGCCGCCCGGCCACCCACGGATGCATCAGGAATTCGAGGTCGATGGAGGGCGGAAACTTGGGGGCGCCGCCGAAGCCCCCGTTGGCGCCGTCGTAGCGGCCGAGAATCGCGTCGGCGGCGGCGAGGACGAGGGTGGTGTCCGGATCCCGGGGAGGAGCAGGGCCCGCCGACAGCCTTGCCCGTATCGCGGCGGCGACCTCGGAAGCGGTCCCGTCGACCCGCTCCCTGCTGTTGAGCCAGTGGTGGCGGAGGTTGCGCAGCAGGGACGGAAAGCCGGGGCGGCCGTAGCGGTCCTCCGGCGGGAAGTAGGTGCCGGCGTAGAAAGGCTCGAGATCCGGCGTCATGAAGACCGAGTTCGGCCACCCGCCGTGGCGGGTCATCAGCTGGGTGGCCGCCATGTAGATCCGGTCGATGTCGGGGCGTTCCTCGCGGTCGACCTTGACGTTGACGAACCACTGGTTCATCAGGGCGGCGATCTCCGGGTCGGCGAACACCTCCCGCTCCATCACGTGGCACCAGTAACAGGTGCTGTACCCGACCGAGAGAAAGATCGGCAGGTCCTCGCGCCGCGCCCTGGCGAACGCCTCCTCGCCCCAGGGGTACCAGTCGACCGGGTTGTGGGCGTGAAGCAGCAGGTAGGGGCTGGTCTCCCCGGCGAGGCGGTTGGAAAACGAAGGGTCGGAGGGGGCGTTTCCCGCCGCCGAACTGCCCGGGGTCAGGCAGAGCAGGGCGGATGCCAGGCAGGCAGCGGGAAAGAGCCCTGAGAGGCGGGACACCAAGCCCGAATCGGTGGAGACAGTCAATCGAGGCTGCCGGTCAAGGATGGTGGGCGGGAATGTCCGTTCAATCGGTACCGGGTCTTCGGCTCGGCGCAATCAGGACCACAGGGGTGCGCGTCGCTCCATCGCTTCCCGGGGGACCGGGCCCCATGGTTTCGGTGGCGAAGGTGATCTCTCCGCGGTCGCGGCGGACCGTCCACTCCTTCTGCTGGTAATCGCGGCTGCTGGCGACGGTCGGTAGCGGGTGTGCTTATATGCGGTGCTTACGTCAAACTTTGGGGGAAGATATGCCATAATCCAGTTTTTTAATACTGGCCCGACGAAATCGTTCGGCTCCGGGTAGCTGACCGGTATCGCTTCGACCTTGGTGATCTTCAACACGACCTCCCAGTCACCGTTGGGGTGGCCGGCGCCGTTGGAACAGCTCGAGGGTGATGCCGTCCGGGTCCCCGAGGTAGCAGGCCTTGGCCCCTGCGTCGGGGCCGACGGTGACCGCAGCCGGGCCGGGACGTTCGCCGAGCTCGTCGACGCCTGTCGGGAGGAGAGCTTCCGGCGCAGGCCAGTCACGCTCACCTGCCAGCGCGAATATAGTCTCCCGGGTAATGCCCTCCAAGATGTTGGCGTCCGGGGTGAGCAGGGTGCTGTTACGTAGCGCAAGTACATTTATATCCGGCTGCCTCGGCTGCATAGCCGTTCACATATAGAAAAATACCGTCGTAAGCTCCTGCCTGGTTTGCCTCCATGCGCACACCAGATTCAGGAAATTCAAGCTCTTTACCTTAGAATCGGATGCTCCTTCGATACGTTGGACTCCATATTCAGGTGCGCAAGTCAGGCAAGTATCGGGGACAGTACACAATCTCGAAAAAGGGAAGACCGCTGCTCCGGGAAATTGAAGAAACCTTCCGAGTTGCACAAAAGAAGCCTTGACCTCTCTGGTCTAAAGAGTTTTCGTCTGATGAGATCGATAATGCCCGTTATTTGTCCTGCGCTCGGAGACGAGTCCGTGTTTCACCCGGTACCGGAGGGGCATGCTCCACTTGTCGAAGGGAATAAGCACCGCCTCACAGGCGCGGACATCGGGTCCACCGTTCTTGACTGTCATCGCAGCTCTCCGTGAGTTTGATGTAGCAAAGTTTGTCCCGCGATTATCATGTTCCCTGCCCACGAGTCCAAGTTGACAGGCAAAGCTGCTCAAGCCTGCGCAGAAGACGCTGCCAAACACCGTTCGGAGTATGAGCCATGGCCTCCCCAAGCATCACTCGCATCGAGAACGTGTTCTTCGGATATGACGTTCGGGACCTCGGAAGAGACTACAACGGGTTCAACCAGGTCTACAAGAAAGGCGCTGTGGCGAAGTCGTCGGCCTGCGTCGTGCGACTGCACACGAGTATGGGCGTTACGGGCGTCTACAGCGGTCCACCGGTACCGGAGGAAGTGGCGCAGTATCTGTTGGGGAGGAACCCGTTCCAGCGGGAGCGGATCTACAACGATCTCAAGCGCGGGCTGCGGCACACGGACCGCACGGCGATCTGTTCGGTCGACGTGGCTCTGTGGGATTTCGCGGGCAAGGTCTACGAGGCGCCGATTCACCAGCTTCTCGGTGGATGGCGAGAGAAGCTGCCGGCCTATGCCTCGACCTATCACGGCGACGACAACGGCGGGCTGAGCACGCCCGGGCAGTTTTCAGATTTCGCCGAGCAGTGCCTGGAGATCGGCTACAAGGCATTCAAGATCCACGGCTGGGGGAACGGGCCGATGAAGCGGGAAGTAGACAACGTGTTGGAGATGGGCAAGCGCGTCGGCGACCGCATGGACTTGATGGTCGATCCGGCCTGCGAATACGAGACCTGGGCCGACGCCCTGCGCATCGGTCGGGCCTGCGACGAAGCGGGCTTCTTCTGGCTCGAGGATGCCTACAAGGATGGCGGTGTGTCGATCTTCGCCCACCGGAAGCTGCGGCAGTTGATCAAGACGCCTATCCTGCAGACGGAGCACATCTTCGGGCTCGAGCAGCACGTGGACTTCATCGTCCACGAGGGGACCGATTTCGTGCGCACCGGAGTGTACGAGGATGGAGGGATTACCGGCGCCATGAAGGTTGCCCACGCAGCGGAAGGTTTCGGCCTGGACGTCGAATTCCACGGCGGCGGGCTGGCACACCGGCACTGCATTGCCGCGGTCCGCAATACGAACTACTACGAGAACGGACTGCTGCATCCGCTTGTCGAGAGGACGAAGCCGCCGATCCTGCCGCCTGAGTTCAGCGACGAGCTGGAGAATGTGGACGGCGATGGCTGCGTGCCGGTGCCGGAAGGCCCGGGGCTGGGGGTAGAGCTCGACTGGGACTACATCGAAGCGAACAAGACGGGGGAGCAGGTGTTCGAGTAGGTCAGGGCGAGGAAGAGCGAAGGCTTGCGGATGACCGGCAAGGTGTGTCGGGCTCACGAGCAAGGCGCTCGCGACACCTGACGGCTTCTAAGCTCAGGCCTTCGCTTCGAGCCTCGGCGGCGGTGGCGTCGGGCGCCCCTCGCTATCGAAGACCCCAATGCGGTAGTTGCCCTGGGGGTTGCCGCCCCTGTTGTACGAATAATTCTCGACGTCCGTGGCCGGCAAACCAAAGCTTCGGGTGACCGCCCGCCCTTCCTCGTCCTCGTCCTCTTCCTCTTGCCACATGCGCAACCACTTGCGGACCTCGCCGCCGTCCTCGAGCTGCCCGGCCGCAGCCGCTGCCTCCAGGTCCGCCGCAGCCAGCCAGCGGTGTTCCCCGCTGATCTCCGGGGCGGCACTGTGAAAGCGATGGCCATACACCCGGGAGCGCCATTCGCCCGCCCCGCCGTCGGGCGCCCCACTGGCAATATCCTGCAACCAGCTGAGCCATGGCAGCGGCAGGCCAAGCTGGGCCCGCGCCTGGTTCAGCACAGACCCCATCACATTGCAGACATCCAGTATTCCAGCGGTTTCGTCCTCCTCCGCCGCATACCGCGGCAGGGCCCAGCGGCCCGCCCCGTCGCCCAGCACCAGCACCCGGCCCTCGCTGTCTTCGATCAACAACCGTCCCTCGTCGACCCCGCCTACCGGCACCTCGCGCACCGCCGCGTACTCGCCGTCGCCCCCGGTGATAGGGCAGCAGGTGCCTGGCCTCCGGGCGCAAAACGTCGTGGGCCGCACTGGGATAGATCGTCGGCCCGCAGGCCGGGGGCGAGGATTTGGCGAAGAACTTCATATAGAGGCCAGAGCGGTCGGTATCGCCGTAATTGGGCCGCGCCTCGTGCCAGCAAAAGCCGTGCATCAAGACCGCGTCCCCCTTCTTCAGCCCCGGATCGACAAAGTTGGTCTCTGCCGCCACCGGCACTTGCGCCACGTCCACCTGGTGCACCCGCCCGTCCGAGGGCAGCACCTTGGTCTTGCGGTGGGAACCGGGGTCCACGCAGAGCGGCCCCACTTCTTCGGTATAGTCGACAAAGGGAATCACCGCGAACATCCATTTGACAAAAGAGCCAACACAGCGCCACGGCTTGTAGTCGAAGTGGGCCCCGCTGCCTTT
>JAPOZF010000574.1 GCA_026706165.1 Gemmatimonadota bacterium | reverse complement strand
GGCCCCGCGCGGCAGCCCCTCCTGCAGGGCGTCGACGAGCTCGACCCCTTCCGGGGCCAACTCGCGGCAGTCGGCGACGATCCCCTCCCTGAGGGCGGCGACTTCTGCCGTCCGGGAGCAAGGATGGAGGCCTGCGAGCCGGCCAGCCAGGGCGCGCAGCGACTCGCGGGCGTCCCCGACAACGGCTGCGGAGGCCGGGTAGTTTCGGCCGATCTCCTCCGCGTCGACGTCGAGGTGAATCAGGGGTTCGGGGAGGCGCAGCCTCCAGCCGAGAGTCTCCTCTTCGGTGAATCGGGTGCCGACGGCGAGCATGGCGTCCCGTTGCGCCAGGAACTCCTGCGCCAGCGGGTGCAGGATGGCGGTGCCGGCGGCCAGCGGGTGGTCCTCCGGGAGCGCTCCCTTGCCCAGCACCGTCGTGAACACCGGGGCCTGCAGGGTTTCGGCCAGCTCCCGCAGCTCGGCGCCTGCGCCGCTGGAAATCACCCCTCCGCCTGCCCAGATGACCGGGGACCTGGCCCCGCGCAGGGCCGCCGCGGCCGCCTCGATTTCGGCGGACCCGGGCTGCGGCCGTTCGACCCGGACAGGCCCGCGGGCCTCCGCCTCTCCGGAGGCGTCGAGGACGTCGCAGGGAATCTCGAGCGCCGCCGGGCGGGGGCGGCCGCGGCTCATGCTGGCGAAGGCCTCGCCCAGCAACCCCGGGATGGCGGCGACCGAATCGGCGCGGCCGCACCAGCCGGTGACCGGGCGGAAGCAGGCGAGCTGGTCGCTGCACTCGTGCAGGTAGCCCTTCTCTTTGCCGATGCCGGCGGCCGGGATCTGGCTGGCGATGCAGAGCACCGGCGAGGAATCGCTGTAAGCGGTGCCGAGCGGGGTGATCGTGTTGAGGGCCGCCGGCCCCGAGGTCACCACGCATACCCCGGGTCGGCCGCAAGCGCGGGCGTAGCCGTCGGCCATGAAGGCCGCCCCCTGCTCGTGGCGCGCCAGGACGTGGCGTATGGGCGCCTCGATCAGGGCGTCGTAGAGGGAGAGGTTGTGCGCCCCGGGGATGCCGAAGACGGTGTCGACGCCGTGCGCCGCGAGGGCGGCGGCGACCGCCTCCCCCCCGGTCATGCGCGGCCGCGTCCGTTGGGCAGGGTGTTGAACAGCAGCTTGAGGTAGAACAGCGGGCTGGTGAGCTCTTCCTTGGGCGCCGCGTTGGCGATCATGGCGCAGATCATGTCGCGGACCCGCTCGCTCCTCGCCGCCTTGCCGATGACGAAGTTCAGCAGCGGCCGCCAGTTGCCGAGGTTCTGCATGCGCGTGCTCGTCTTCAGCTCGTCGCCGAGGGAGTCCCACAAGCGGTCCTCGTAGCGCTTGAGGAAGGCCTCGCTGAAGTCGCCGGCCCGCTTCGCCTCGGCCGCGGTCTCGATGGCGAACTTCGCCGAGTAGAGGGCGTTGCCGATCCCCTCGCCCGTGAACGGGTCGATCAGCCCGGCGGCGTCGCCGAGCAGCATGACGCCGTCGGCGTGCGCCTTCCGCCTCGTGCTGCCGATCGGCAGGTTCCAGCCGACCGGTTTCTCCAGGGGCCGCGCCGCGGCGAAACGCTCGGCGAAGGGAGGCCGGGAGATCACCTGCTCCAGGGCCTTCCGCAGGTCGACCTTCCTCTCCTTCATCGACTCCTGCAGCATGCCGATGCCGATGTTGGCGAACCCGTTTTCCAGCGGGAAGGCCCAGAAGTAGCCGGGGATGACCTCGTCGACGAAGTGGAGCTCGATCTGGCTGTCGAGGCCCTCGACGTTCTCGAAGTACTGGCGGATCGCCACCACCCAGTGGCGGCTGTCGTGGTTGTACAGTTCCGTCTGCCGGGCGACGATGGAGCCGAAGCCGTCGCACCCGAGCACGAGGTCGGCCCGGATCTCGACCTGGGATCCGTCCTCCGCCCTGCCGGTGACCCCGGTCACCGCGCCGCCGCGCCGCGACAGCCGCGTTACCTGGAATCCCTCGCGGCACTCGTCGACGGCCGCCTTCGCCTCCTGGAACAGGAAGTTGTCGAAAATCTCCCGCCGGATCACCGAGCCCTCCATCCTGATGTCGCGGCCGGTCGCGGTGTCGTGCAGGGGGCGCGTCGACAGGTCGATGTCGGCGTTCACGTGCCTGGGGCTGCCGAAGACGACCCTGTCGATGCGGGCGCCCGGAAGCGCCCTGACCTTGTCGAGGAGACCCAGGTCGAGCAGGATGGCCAGCGATTTACCCGAGAGTGCGTCGCCGCAGACCTTGTCGCGGGGAAAGCGGGCGCGGTCCAGAAGGGCGACCGACAGGCCGTGTTTCCTGGCGTACAGCGCCGCCGTGGCGCCGGCGGGTCCGCCGCCGACAACGACGAGGTCCAGGTTGGTTTTCAAGAAGGTTTCCGGATGGTTTTCTGGGTGGGAACCGGAACTTACCGGGGGGCTCCGGGACGGTCAAGCCGGCCGCGGCCGGGCTTAAGGTGGGGATCCGGGCTGTCTCGTCCGGTCCAGTTGCGGTTCCTGAACCGGCATTCCGGCGCCGGTTTGCGAACCCCCCAACCGTACTCAGTGGGCACGCCGTCTACCTGCGCAGGACGCCGATCTCCCGGGTGGTGGCGTCGCAGTACCACAGCTCGCCGCCGCGCGCCGTCATGCCGTGCACCTCGTCCGGCTCGTTGACGCGAAACACCTCGCAGATCCTGCCCCCCCGGTCGAGGTCCATCAGGATCACGGTACCGGCCGAGGTATCGGACACCCACAGCATCCCGGACTCGTCCCAGGCGATCCCGTGCACCCGGAGCCCCCCCGTGGGAAACTGCTCCACCTCCTCCCAGGCCGCCGCGTCGATGACGTGAATCCGCTGCGTCGGGGGGGCCGCGGCGTAGATCCTGCCGTCCCGCCACTCCAGCCCGTGCGAGCTCGACTCGCGGGGGTTCTCCGCGCGTTCCGCCGAGGCCCCCAACCCCCTCCCGGGATCGGGATGGCGGGCCAGGGTCTTTCCGGTGAGGGGATCGACCTTGACGATGTCCAGGCCGTAGGTCGAGCTGATCCAGAGGGCGCCGTCGTCCCCCTTGGTTATGCCGCTCGAATGCTCGGTCTCGGTGTCGACCTCGTGCAGGAGGGCGCCGGTGTCCCAGTCGACCTTCTGCGCCTTGAGTGACACCTGGTCGATGATCCACAATCCGTCGGCAACCGCCTGCAGCCCGTTCGGCTGTGGCCCCGGGCTGAGGAACCGCTTCTCAACTCTGGCGGAATAGGTTCCCAATTTCTCTCCCTTCGCTATTTCCCAATGAATTCGCGGAGTTCCCGCTGACCGGGTACCGTGCACATCCACGCGGCCGGTTAGTGAACCCCCGGGATTGCGGACTGGTACCCGCTGGCAATTCCGCTTGAGTTCGGGCCCTACATCCCGGCTCGGGGCCCCGTTCGTTCGCTTTATTACGCACGCAGGCAATCATGCCCGCGGCTTGGGAAGCAGCTCCTGCCTCCACTCGTCGATGATGTCCCCGTCGGCCGATACCGCCTCCCCGAGTATCGTCGAATCCTCCAGGGCGAAACGAACGTAGCTCTGCCGCCTGTCGAAGGCGATCCTGTGCTCCCCCGGCCGGGTTTCCATGTCGTCGAAGAAGATGTCTGACGCGCTCGTCATCACCTGCGTCAACGACCCGTGGCGGGCCCGCTCGTAAGCATGAAGGTGACCGCAAAGGTAGAGATCGACGCCCCCCTCGAGCAGCATCGGGAGCAGCGGACCGGGGTCCCCTGGTTCTTCGTCGCTCAGCACCGAGTGTTCTCGCACCCAGGGAGCCACCAGAATCGGATAGTGCCCCGCCACGACCGTGCAGCGTCCCCGCCGGGGCGACCGCAGATCCCGCCGCAGCCATCGCGCCTGCGCGCGGTCGGCAAACCCGCCGCGGTGCCTGCCGCTGAGGACATCGAGGATGGCGATATGGACGCCGCCGATCGTTCCGGCATGCCAGGTCCGCCGGCCCTGGCGCCCGACCTGGCGCAGGAACTCCTCCGATGAAGGATCGGACCCGGTCTGATCGTGGTTGCCGACCGTCGATATCACCGGACACAGCCCCCGCAGAGGCTTGGTGACGCGGTGGTAGGCCGCCCACATGAGGGCGACTCTTTCCGCTTCCTCCGGTTCGTCGTTCACGGCGCCGGCTACGTGGTCGCCGCCGTCAATGACGAAGTCCGGTCTTTCAGCGGCGACCCGCTCGATCAACAGGCGCCGGCGCTCCTCGTGCTCGCGGTCGTCGGGCCTCAGTTGCAGGTCACTGACAAAGATCCAGCGCGTCATGGGTCTCCTCTCGAGCTATCCGATTTCGCTACCCGGGGGGACTGGTTCGATTTGGCATTTCCCGATGCCGGGAGAACAAAAATAGGAAGTGCGGCTGTAACGGAACCGCTCCGTTGCTTAACAACCCGTTGAGTTGCTCTTCAGGCGGGGCCGGGTCGTGCTGGCCGCAGCCCGGATGGACTATTTCCTCGCGGGGCTGTTCAGGTCCGGGAGTTCGCTCGCTCTCAGCAGCGGCGCGTCCACTCGCTCAGGCGTCCCTCCCAGGGCTCGAACCAGGCCTTGCATTCCTCCAGCGATTCGGCGGCCACCAGCAGGGTGAGGAATGCCTTGGCCCTCTTAGGATCAGTGGTGAACAGCACCCCCTTCGATACCAGGTCTCCCTCCGGGATCATCTCGACCGGGTGGCGCCGCCGCATCTCACCGGCGAAGGCACCGGCGTTCTCGAAGCCGGCTGCCTCGATGTCGCGGACCCGCAGCATCAGCCACAGGGCGGTGCCGGCCGCATGGATCCGCCGCGCAAGCTGCAGGGCGACCCTGCCCATGGTCATGCGCGGGTTCACCTCGATCACCGGTTTCAGCCGCAGCCGGCCGCGGTCCCGGTAGACCAGCGCGTCCACCCCGAGGGGACCGGAGAAACCGGCCGCCGCCAGCCCGGGCTCCATCTGCCCGGCCAACTCTTCGTAGAGGCGCCGCAGGCGCCGGCTGTCGCGGCCGTCCCCGTACAGGAACCGGCGCACCTGCTCGTCGAGCCCGTCGACCTTGCTGTGCAGGAAGGAGCCGAGGTACTGCCCGCGGCCGTCGGTGACGAACCGCGTGATCCCGAGCAGGACCGCCTTCCCGTCGGCGCCGACCTCGTACTGGGCCGACAAGTCGGCCACCCCTTCCAGCAACGGTTCCACCACGACCGCACCCTGCTCCGCCAGCAGCCGTTCCACCCGTCCCCGCTTCGCGCCTTCCAGGGGGTCCTCGGCTTCTCCGGGCTCCGCAGCCGTCGAAATCCGGATCTGGCCGCGGCCGGCCGCGCCGAACGGGGCCTTTATCACCGCCCGGCTCCAGCCCCGGTCCCGCAGCAGGGCGAGAGCCTGCCCGACTTCCCTCGCCGACCCGCACCGCTTCCCGACCACGCCGGCGCCGCACAGCCAGTCCTCCTGCCGGCCTTCGAGAAATTCCGCGAGCAGGGCGGCGCTCCACTCCTTCGAGTACAGCCCGCGCAGGGCGCTGCTCCAGACCGGACCTTTCCCCGGGCCGGCGACGCTGCCCTTCAGCGGGGCCAGCAGCTGCTCGCTGTCGGGAGCCACCCCCCAGGGGCGCAGGGCGCCGAGCCGGCGCTCCGCCAGCGGATGGCCTTCGAGCCCCGACGCGCCGTCGAAAAGGGCGAACTCCGGAATCTCCAGACCCGCGGCCTGCAGTTCCGACAGGTGCTCCCGCCGCTGCCGGCGGCCGACCAGAACGACATCGCCGGCGGCGCAGGCCAGGCCGGGCACGGTTTCGAGGTCTGCGGCTACCTGCGCCATCCACTTCGGCGGCGTCTGCACCCCGTCCAGGCCGGCGCAGCGGTCGCAGGCCGGGTTGAACCAGAACACCGAGGGAGGGCGTCCCCGCGACTGGGAGTGGACCTGCAGCTCGCCGATGAATGCCTCGGAAAGGCCAGCCTTCCGACGCCCCTCCGCGTTGAAGCCGATCCCCTTGGCGCGCCCCGGGTCCAGGGGCGGAGCCAGGGTCCGGGTGTAGGCCTCCCACTCGCCGAGGGCCGGATCGCGCCAGTTGTTGAACCAAGTCAGGCCGTGCTTGACGTGGCCGATCTCGTCGCGGTAGATGCGCTGCATCAGCCGCGCCGTCTCGTCGTCCCCCAGGCCGCCGTACACCGATGCGTAGTACGGGGCGTAGTCGAGGTTGGCCTGCTCCAGGGTGAGGCTGAGGCGGGTGACGAACTCGATCGGGGACTCCACCGGCGAGATGCAGCGCCAGAAGAAGTCGCTGACCGGGATCTCCCCGAACTCGACGCCGATGCCGCGCATGCGCTCGATGTATAGGCGCAGGTGCTCCTGCTCCTCCCGCAGGATGCCGTAGAGCCCGCGGCGGAACTTCGCCGGAGCGTCGGGGAACTTCAGCAGCGCCAGCGCCATCAGCTCGATGGCGAGAAGCTCGTGGTTGGCGAAGAAGTGCAGGACGAGGCCGCGCTCCTTTTCGCTGTGGAACCCCCGCACCTCGCGGAAGCGGACGCGCTCGCGGTCGTTCCAACCGCCCAGAGCCAGCGACCTGGGGCGTCCCGGCTCACTTGGGGCGGCAATGGCGCTGCCCGGATGGCCTCGGCGGTAACGGCCGCCGTCGATCAGCTTGTCCTCGATAGTGGTGCCGAAAAGCACCTGTTCCGCGAATTCTTTGACTTCCATGGTGTCGTCAGACGGGGCGTCCGTTGAAATCGGATAGCTCCGCCACCGTCTACTTTACTAATTTAGCAGAGATTAGTAATATATTTACTATGAAGATTCCTCAGAAGCCTCCGAACTTCATTCCCCTGATGCAAAGGGTAGCTGCAGACCCACGGCGATTGAACCAGTTGCTGACCCGTACTGCCGACAAAACCAGCGACAGGTACCTGCATTGGGACGAGCTGCGGAGGCGCTCGCCGCCGGACGGCCTGACCCATGAGGAGTGGTGGGTCGCCGAGAAGATGGGGCGGTCTGTTTCCGCACAGGAAGTTCCTCTCCGGGACGACTCGCAAGCTCCATTTTGCTACAGCTTTCCTGCGCCCATTCAAGAACTGGTGCACCGGATCGACCTGAGGGCGGGGGGGCGCGTCGGCATGCCGGCACAGATCACCAATCCGGAAACACGGGACCAGTACTACGTCGCGTCGCTTATCGAAGAGGCGATCACCTCCAGCCAGCTTGAGGGTGCTTCCACGACGCGCCAGGTCGCCAAGGAAATGATCCGTTCCGGGCGTGCACCATCCGACCGGAGCGAGCGCATGATCCTCAACAACTACCGCACGATGCAGGCGATCCGCAGCCACAAGGATTCTCCTCTGTCCCCGGACCTCCTGTTCGAAATTCAACATTCGGTGACTCACGGAACGATCGACGACGACACTGCCGCCGGGCGGCTGCGCCGCCCCGAAGAGTCCATACACGTGGTCGACGAGCGCGACGTCACCGTGCTGCACACCCCACCCCCTGCCGGGCAGCTTCCGCAGCGCCTGGATGAAATGTGCGCCTTCGCCAACGCCGCCGAAGGCGACTCAGCGCCGTTTCTCCATCCCGTGCTGCGTTCCATCATCCTCCACTTCTGGCTGGCCTACGAGCACCCGTTCGTCGACGGCAACGGGCGAACGGCGCGGGCGCTGTTCTACTGGTCGATGCTGCGGCACGGATACCGGCTGGTCGAGTTCCTCACGATCTCCCACATCATCCGGCGCGCTCCCGCGCAGTACGCCCGTGCATTCCTCCACACCGAAACGGATGACAACGACCTCACTTATTTCATCCACTATAACCTGGGAGTTCTCGACCTCGCGATGCGGGCGCTGAACCAGTACATCGCCCGCAAGAGTGAGCAGCGACAGCAACTGGAGCCGGTCTTGCGGGGACTCACCGATCTCAACCACCGCCAACGGGCGCTTCTCGGCCACGCCCTGCGCCATCCGAACTACCGCTACACCATCCATGAGCACCGAATGAGCCACGGCGTCGTCTACCAGACTGCCCGCACCGACCTGCTCGAACTTGTGGAGGTCGGACTGCTGGACGCCCGCAAGCTCAGGAATCGGTGGTACTTCAACCCCATTGCCGATCTGGAAAATCGCCTCTCCGGCACACCAGGGGGATAATCCCCTGCTTCCCGAATACACCGGTTTTCAGCCGCATCGCGATACTAATTCAGCGCAGATTAGTAATTGATTAGTGTCTTATCCAAGCAGAAAACCTCTCGGATCGGATGAATTCGACCAGAAAACAGTCACCCCTGATCATCCCCATAGGCCGGCCATCAATTCTGGACACCGGGGGCCCCAAAGGTCCTGGACGAAATCATCTGGTCGGCGCGGCTAGTGCTCTGTTAAAGAGTCGGCATTGAATTTTGGACCTTCACCAACTTGGCATCGTCCCGGTTTCGATGTCGCCATACGAGGTACTCCTGCATGCGTTGGCCGACGTCTCGATGGTCCCTTGGGTCGCTGTTCTTGATGACGAAGTAATGGGCCGCCGTCAGATGGCATTCGAGGCGATTCATCCAGGAGGCGTTGGTCGCGGTGAAGACCAGGGAAACCCGATTTCGCTGACACCATCGCCGGATCTTGTCGGTCGTGTGCGTCGACAGGTTGTCGAGGACGAGGTAGATGCGTTTGGCTTTGCGGTAGCGGCGCCGGATGGCCTTCAGGAAGGTGAGCACCACCGAGGCGTGCTTCTTCGACTTGTGATGCATCCACAGGTGATCCTCGTGGACGTTGTAGGCGCCGAAGAAGTAGCTGACGCCGGCGTGCCGGGAGTAGGTGGCCCGGTGCCGCACCGGGTGTTTCTGCGGCGCCCACGAAGAGCCGGCATGGGGCTTGATCTGCACCGGCCCCATCTCGTCGAAGCAGACTACGACCGTGTCCTTCGGCGGGCGCCGGTAGAGGCGGTTGATGCGTTTTTTTTCGAGGAGAAATCCGGATCCTTCGACTCCTTCCAGGTGCGAGTCCGCTGGTAGGTGATCTTATGCCGGTCCAGGACCTTGGCGATGGTCACATGCGAGACCTTGGGGATCATCTGGCGCCCCACCAGACAGTCGGTCAGCTTGCGCAACGACCACTGATTGAAGGGTTCGCCGAAAGCCCGAGGGGGCATCTTGGCGATCTCCACCACCACGGACTCGTCTTCGGGCGTCAGCGTCGGGGGGCGCCCCGGATGGGCTCGGGTGCGCAGCGAGGCCAGCCCTTCCTCGTTGTATTGCCGCAGCAGTTGGCGCACGTATTCCTCGTGCAGATGCAGGGTCGACGACAGTTCCTGGACCCGCATCCCCTGGGCACTGAGGGAGATCAACTGCCCTCGACGCATCTGCACGGCATGGCGCGGCCGCTTCAGCCATCGGCTCAGTTCCTTGGATTCGGCCGCATTCGGTGTTCGAGCATGGAGACACATGGCAGGACCTCCCCGTAAGAATCGACGTATGTCCCCATGATACCAAGGCTTACGAGAAAGTACAAGCCCGAATCCTTAACGGAGCACTAGCCTGAACGGCTACACAAACGTCATAGTCGGGGGAAGGAAATTTCCGTTGAGTACCGGCAGAACTCGAGAATGTTCAATGACAGGAGAAGCCACCCTGCACGTGCCCTTTTAGCGACAGCATTTTGGTGGCTGACACCGATTGAAGAAATTTCGTAGACTGCTGGTCAAACCTGCCTGAGTGCCTGCACCTACCCATGCCGATCGAGGTTCTTTCCAATACTGCCCGTTCCCGGGAGAGCCGGAACAAGCTGCGCCCGGAGGACAAGGCGGTCCACGACTGGTACCGGTTCGTTCTGTCGTTCCCACCCCACCTGGTTCAGGACTACGTAGACCGTTTCGGCGTCGCCGCCTCGGACACGGTTCTCGACCCTTTCTGTGGAACGGGAACGACACTGGTCGAGTGCAAGAAACTCGGCATCGGCAGCGTCGGCATCGAGTCGACACCGATGGCCCATTTCGCGAGTTCGGTGAAGGTCGATTGGTCGGTCGAGTCCACCCGACTCCAGGACTATGCCCGGGAGGTTGTGTCGTCTGCGAGAAGGACTCTGAAGCAGCAGGGGATCGACGAGTGGGACGACGTTCCTCTGTTTGCCGCGAAGAAAAGCCGTCGCCCTTCGCTGCGAGGACTTCCACCGGAACAGGCGAAACTGTTGCTGAAGGACTCGATCAGCCCGTTACCGCTGCACAAGACGCTGGTACTGCTGGACTCCATCGACAGGCACGGCAACAGCCGGGTGCAGCAATACGGACGGCTCGCGCTCGCGAGTTCCCTGGTTCACCGTATCGGCAACCTGAAATTCGGCCCGGAAGTGGGAGTGGGTCAGGTCAAGAAGGACGCTCCGGTTTCGGAGGCCTGGCTCGACAGCATGCGGACCATAATCCGTGACCTTCGTCTGAACAAAGACCAGGCTGACGTGCCTGGGCGGGTTCTCACGGCAGA
>JAPOZF010000489.1 GCA_026706165.1 Gemmatimonadota bacterium | reverse complement strand
ATCCGCGGGACCGCCACCCCGGACACGCCCACGGGAGGCACCACAGCCGAGACGCACCTGCCGAGCGGATGGACCCGCACCAATCCCGGCGCGAGCACGACGCACAACGTCTACCGCGCGATCCGCACGCGGACCTACGACGCCTCAGGCTCGTTCGGCAGTGCGACGGTGTGGGGCGGGGTGGCGAAGGTGGAAGATGCGACGGGCACGTCCGACCAGCCGTCATCCGCCCCGGACTATGTGTACATCCGGGACACGTCGACTCCGGATACTCCGACCGGAGGGAGATCCACGTACGCGCACACGCCGGCCGGCTGGAGCCGCACCAATCCCGGCGCGAGCACGACGCACAACGTCTACCGGGCCGAGCGCACGCGCAGCTTCTCGTCGCAGACCCAGAACAGCTCGACGTTCACCAGCGCCACCGACTGGAGCAACGTGACGAAGGTGGAAGATGCGACGGGCGATCCGGACCCGCCGGACGATACGGATGAGCCATCCTCCGACACGGTGACGTATTACCTTCGCGGCACGAGGTTGCCCGCGGCAGCGCCTACAACTACACGGACGCGAACTGGGGCACTTCCCCGCTGACGGCGACCGCCACCCAGAATGTCTACAGGGTCACCCGCACGCGCAACTTTTCCTCGCAGACGCAGAGCGCCAGCACGTTCACCAGGGCGACGTGGGGCAGTGTGAGCATCCACGCCAGGGCGCCCGCGCCCACCGACACGGTGACCTACTACGCGCGTGCGGCATCGGCTCCGACAGCGCCGTCGAACACGAGCACATGGAACTACGCGGGGACGAGCACCTGGAGCAGGACCGACCCCGGCTCGACGACGACGCAGGACGTGTATCAGGTCATCCGAACGCGCACCTACACGGCAGGAGACTCCCGTACCGATTCCACGCGCTTCACCAGCGCAAGATGGGGCAGCGTCACGCTGCATGAGGACCGGGGGCTTCCGGACGTGATCGCGCCTACCGTCACGGTGGACGCTCCGGCGTCGGTGAATGCCGGAGCCACCTTCAACGCTACCGCCTCCGCGCCCGGTACCACGTGGGACGGCGCGACTCAGTATGCCTGGGGAGTCACAAACGGCACCATCGTTTCGGGAGGCTCCTCACGCACGGTGACTGTCCGGGCCGGATCGGCCGGGACGTGCACAGTCCGGTGCACCGTCACGGTCAATGGCGTGGGCGTGCGGTACAGAAACGGATCCCAGGCGAGCGCCAGCGGGTCTGATTCAGTGACCGTCGCCGCCGTGATGCCCGATGCGAGCGTCAGTGTCTCGATCTCGGGCGGCGGCGGTACCGAGTCGGAGCGAACCCGGGTGACGCTCACAGCCATCGTCAGCGGCAGCTATGACACGATTTCCTACCAGTGGTACGTCAGCGGCAGGGCGGTTTCCGGCGCGACCGGCCGGACCTACTCGTTCACAGGGCCGTCCGTCTCGGGTGCGAACCTGAACATCAGCTACCGCTGTGACGTGAGGGTGACCGGCACAGGCACCAACGCGGCCGCCGGCACGTCGGCTTCGGACTCCGACAGCACCACCATCGGGTGGACCGATGACGACTGACCGGCCCAAAAATCCAACGGAGTGTTGACCACGTCAAACGCTTCTGCGCAGCATGTTTCGCATAAACTCGGCGGGAATGTTTCGCGTTCCTCTAGTGAAAAACGTCGGTTCGCGGACTGGCCGGACGGGCCCCGGCTGTTCGCGCACCTGCGCGACCTGCCGGGACCGCTGAGGCTGGCGGACCTGCCGGACTACGTACACGAGCGCGGTTTCTCGCCCGAGCTGATGCGCTCGAAGACCCTGCAGTCGATGCCGATGCGCCATCGCAGCGAGCAGGTCGGCAACTTCTTCCTCGCCGAGAAGGCGGACTCCGAGGCGTTCAGCGCCGAGGACGAGGAATTGCTGGAGCTGTTCGCCTCGCAGGCCGCCGCGGCGATCCTCAACGCGCGCACGCACCGCGACGAGCAGCGCGCACGCGCCGATCTGGAGGCGCTGGTGGAAACCTCGCCGGTGGGCGTGGTCGTGTTCGACGCCCGGACCGGCCGGCCGCCGTCATTCAACCGGGAGGCGGCGCGGATCGTCGAGGGCCTGCGCACGCCGGGCCGCTCGCTGGAGCAGTTGCTGGAGATCATCACGTGGCGGCGCGCCGACGGACGGGAGGTCTCGCTCAGCGAGATTTCGGTCTCGCAAACCCTCGTTGACGCCGAAACCGTGCGCGCGGAAGAGGTCGAGCTGTCGGTTCCCGACGGGCGCAGCGTCACCACGCTCATCAACGGCACCCCGATCCGTTCCCCGCAGGGCGAGGTGGTCTCGGTGGTGGTCACCATGCAGGACCTGGCGCCGCTGCAGGAACTGGACCGGTTGCGGGCGGAGTTCCTGAGCCTGGTGAGCCACGAGCTGCGCACGCCGCTGGCTGCCATCAAAGGCTCGACGACCACCGTGCTCGGCACCACCGCGGACCCAGCCGAGGCGGAACAGTTCTTCCGGGTCATCGACGAGCAGGCCGACCACATGCGCGGACTGATCAACGATCTGCTGGACGTCGGGCGCATCGGCGCCGGCACGTTGTCGGTCTCGCTTGAGCCGCCTGAGGTCGCCGAAGTGGTGGAACAGGCCAGAACCGCGTTCCTGAACGGCGGCAGCGTGCACACGATCCTCATCGACCTGCCGCGGGACCTGCCCCGCGTGCTGGCAGACAGACGCCGTATCGTGCAGGTGCTCAGCAACCTCCTGTCCAACGCCGCGCGGCACTCCCCGCGAGCCGCACCCATTCGAGTCGCCGCTGTGCTCGATGGTCCGCACGTTGCGATTTCGGTGTCCGACGAGGGCCGGGGAATACCCGAGACGCTGCTTCCGCACCTGTTCCGCAAGCACACCGACCTGGGCGGGGACGCTACCCAAGGCGGCCTTCGCAGCTCCGGGTTGGGGCTTGCGATCTGCAAGGGCCTGGTGGAGGCCCACGGCGGGCGTATCAGCGCCGCCAGCGCCGGACCCGGCCACGGTACGCGGTTCACGTTCACCATCCCGGTCGCCGAGGAAACCGGCGCCGTGGCCAGCACCGCCCGCGACCGTCGCCGTCCTTCCGGGGAAGCCGACGAGCGGGTGCCGATCCTGGTGGTGGACGACGATCCCCAAACTCTGCGCTTCGTTCGCGACGCCCTACAGCGGGCGGGCTACTCCCCGCTGGTCACCGCCGAGCACCGCGAACTGTCCCGAATCATCGCGACTGAAAAGCCCCACCTGATCCTGCTCGATCTGATGCTGCCCGGCACCGACGGCATCGAGCTCATGGAGACGGTCCCGGAGATGGCCGACGTGCCGGTCATCTTCATCTCCGCCTACGGACGCGACGAGACCATCGCCAGGGCGCTTGAGAGCGGCGCGGTGGACTATCTGGTCAAGCCCTTCTCGCCTACCGAACTGACGGCCAGGATCCGTGCGGCGCTGCGCCGTCACACGCAGCCCGAACCCTTTGTGCTCGGCGAACTGACCATCAACTATGAGCAGCGGCACGTCAGCGTGGCCGGACGCCCGGTGCAGCTGACCGCCACCGAGTACGCACTGCTGTGCATTCTCTCGGCGAACGCCGGACGAGTGGTCGCCTACGATGCGCTGATCCGCCAGATGTGGAGCCCGCCGGATCAGGGTGACGCTGACCGTGTCCGCACCTTCGTCAAGCAACTGCGCCGCAAGCTCGGCGACAACCCGGCCCGCCCGCTCTACATTCTCAACGAGCGCGGAGTTGGCTACCGAATGGCCACGCCAGAAAGCTCATAGTCCCTTCCCGTGTGCGCCTCTCGGATAGCGGCGTCCGTTCAGCTGCTTGCCGATGAACGTCGGTCGTACAAAGTACCGGTAGGTCACCAGGATCAGGCCGATTGCCGTGACCGAGACCAACGCGAGCTTGAGGATCCCGGGAAGCGGCACGCGCGTCAGGAGAAGGGGCAGCAGCATGACGAACGGCACGTGGACGATGTAGATCCAGTACGAAGCGTCCGCCATGTACCGCCAGCGGGGGCTAGGCTTGCCGAGGTAGCGCAGGAACAGTCCGATCAGGCTATAGGCAATGAACCACATGGAAAGCGCGTGAAAGACGACCGCCCGCAGATGATGTTCCTCTTCGCCCCCCGCGCACGTCCTGTCCGACGCGAGGGTGCAACCGGCATCCAGGAAGTGCCGGTACCCGAAGAAGCACAGGATCCCGGCGGCGAGGAATATCCACGCGCGGCGCTTGAAGCCCTCCAGCGTCTCGCGCCGGTGAAACAGCATCCATCCGAATCCGAAAAAGAGGCCGTACAACGCCAGCAGGCGCGGGGGTGGGAACGGACCGGCGTAGTAGTCGATCGTCCAGGACTCCATCCGGTACAGTATGAGGCCCGAGGCCAGAATCAGTACCGCGATGCCTCCACGGTGCACCCGACGCTCGAAGAGGTCCATCGCCCGGGTGCGCACGAACGCGGGAATCCGAGCCGCGAGCAGGCGCAGTACGCTCGCGGCCACGCACAGGATCATCAGGTCGTAGAGGAACCACAGGTGCATGAACAGGTGGCGCAAGGCCCTTGACGAGGTCAACTCGTCAAGGTCGTAGGCAGCGTTCGGCGGTGCGGAGCTGAAGCGGGCGGCGAACGGCACGATGAAGAACATGATGCCGACCAGGACGGGCCATGCCACCAGGAACGGCACGCCGATCCGGCTCCATCGATGCCGCAGGAATTCCCGGGTGCCGCGCGCCTCGACCAGGTACGCGGAAAAAAACCCCGCAATCGCGAAGAAGACGGGCAAGTGGAACACGCGGATGAAGACGATCACCCAGTAGGAGAGCATGCCGGCCTCGGAGTCCCGGTATGGCCATTCGAAGAAGACGGTGGGCACGTAGCTCACCGCGGCGTGACGAACCACCCCGAGCATCATCATGGATGCACGCAGCCGGTCGAGGGAGTGGTACCGGGGGAAGCTGACCTGTGGCCGCGCGCCGGTCACGGGGACCTATCCCGTGGTCGCGACGTTGTGTTTCCGTCGCCGCAGAACACGGATTCTGAAACGGACGGGCCGCATGGTCGGGAACGATCTCACGCGCAGCGCGCGATCTGGAGCCAGCGGCTGCAGTACGAACTCCCTCAGTATCGTAGCCATGGTGAGAACGAGTTGAACCGGGACGAGACCGCTGCCGAGACACCGGTGGTGGCCGGCCCCGAAGGGGGCGTAGGCGCCGCGCTGCCGGTGTTCTCCGCGAGCCGGCTTGTAGCGGTCGATATCGAAGCGCTCCGGGTTGGGGAAGTATTCCTCGAGCATGTGACCGACCGCCGTACCGATCATGACCTGGGTGCCCGCGGCAACCCTGCACCCCGCGAACTCGAACGAGTTGGCGGTCGTCCGCAGCACAGCGGGCGAGACCGGATGGAGCCGTAGCGTCTCCATCGCCACGCGCCGCGAGACATCAAGCCGTCGTAGCCCCTCGCCGGACACCGGGCCCTCCTCGAACAGGGCATCCGCCTCGGCGGTCATGCGCTCCATAAGCTGCGGGCGCTTCAGCACATTGTAGATCATGAACGAACACGTGCTCGCCGTGGTGTCCAGTCCGACCATGTAGGGCGCAAGCACCGTCAGGGGCAGGTTGGTCTCGGGAAGAAGCTGGGGATCGGCATCACGCAGCTCCAGCATCAGGTCGATGAAGTCCGGACTCGTCCTGCGCGGACCCACCTTGTGCTTGTGTGCGAGGACCGTCTGAGCCAGCTCGCGGCCTCGTTCGCGGGCACGGCGGAATCGCGGTAGTTTCATGACGTGCGGAATCGTCGAGGAGCTAAGGAGTAGCCCGCTCAGGAGCGTGGACAGATCGTGCGTGTAGCCCTGAGGCGAATAGCCCGCCATCACGTGGCCCATCTGCTCGGCGATCAGGTTCTGAAACTCCGGCAACACCTCGAACGATTTCCCAATCGGCCACTTGCCGATCTCGTCGCGGGTGATGTCGACGACCTCTTGCGACCGGTCCCTCATGACTCGGACGGCGTACCCCTTGGCCTGGGCCCTCCGCGTGGTGACGTGGTCGATGCCGTCCATGGTCAGGATCGAACGCGACGAGTTCATCTGGTTGTGGAAATTCGCCATCGGCTCGAGCGACCGGAAGACGGTCTTTCCGTGCGAGGTTAGGAAGTTGGTCGCTTCCGGACCTGCGATGCAGACGAATCGGCGCCCCGGAACGCGTATCTTGAAGATCGGGCCCAGTTCGCGATACTGGCGGGCAAGGAAGGTCACTAGTCCCTTCCGCATGGCCAAGCCGTTGCCCAGCAGCGGAAGACCCGGCACCACCGGGATCTCTTTCGGTTGCCGAGGCTCTGGAGATGGTTCATCGGGCGCATCGAGTTCTTCGACCGCCATGGTCATCGTCCGGCCGATCAGGTCGAGATTCTTCAGCAGATCAATGCGATCCCGGACCTGCGCCCGCTCCTCTGATGACAGAATGGTGCGGAATACGCCGCATGCGTTAGCCAGCGCGATCAGCGCGATGTCCCGCGGGTCCGGGACATCTTCGCTGAACAGCACGCGCATGATCCGCAGTCTAGCTTCCTCGACCGACTGCCCGTCGACGGTGGGATAGCGCCGCGACCGGGACACCGCCGGGACCAGGGACACGAGCCCGCGCACCTCGGATCTCAGAATGCCGCGTTCGGTCAGGCGAGCCAGCGCGGCGCGTCGGATCTGGTCTCCGCGCCCGGCGATCCGCTCGAGCCAATAGCCCGTGTCGCGCGACTGGCCGTCCCTCGCGATCTCGGTGAGCGTCGGATCGAGGATGTCGTCACCGAAAGGCGTGAGGTCCACGAGCACCAGGCTCTCGAGATCGGTGTCGATGCGGTCCTCAAGCGCGAGATCCATCAGCACGGCTCCGGCGAGCCCCAAGTTGAGCGAGCGGGGGGGCAGGCTGGGGGCGAACTCGCCACGGCTCTCGTCCAGGACGAGAACGAGAAGTTCCTCGGCGAACCTCAGCATCGCGCGCTCACAGCGATCTACTTCCCCGGTGTTCACCGCACGCCGGCGGTCGGCGGAGCGACCAGACGCTACCCCGCCAGCCTGTCTCCAAGCTGAAATTCCAGCTTACGTGACCGGTATCTTCACTGAATATGATCATATCATCACTTTGACAAGGGGATCACAGACCAGGAGTTCCCCCAAAAAAATCAGGCCGGATCACCTCAACTGATTGAAAACAGGAGAGTAAGAAGATTCGACAAGTGGAATGGGTGGAATTTTCAAATAATGGGGGAACTTTCAGCTGTCCTCCGCTTCCATGAAACAGGAATGATCGGAGTATAATCAATGGATCATGCCATTCGATATGAGACACCAGAGCCGTACTCTACTGGACGGACCCGACCGGGCGGGAGCTCGATCCTTCTTCAAGGCCATCGGTTTCACCGACGAGGATCTGGCCAAACCTCTCATCGGAGTCGCCCACTGCTGGATCGAGGTCACGCCCTGCAACTTCAACCACCGCAGACTGGCGGAAAAGGTCAAGGAAGGGGTTCGGGCTGCCGGCGGAACTCCCCTCGAGTTCAACAGCATCTCGGTGACGGACGGGATCGCCATGGGGACCGAGGGGATGAAATCGTCTCTGGTCAGCCGGGAGGTCATCGCCGACTCCATCGAGCTGGTGTGCCGGGGACACCTGTTCGACGGCCTCGTCGCCATCACCGGATGCGACAAGACGAGCCCGGCCGCCGCCATGGCGCTGACCCGGCTCAACATTCCCAGCCTGATTCTCTACAGCGGTTCCATCATGCCGGGGGAATACAACGGGCGTAAGCTCACGGTCCAGGACGCCTACGAGGCCATCGGGGCTTACAATGCGGGACGCATCGACCGGGAGGAACTCAGGGGCATCGAGAACTACGCTTGTCCCGGCGCGGGAGCGTGCGGCGGCCAGTTCACCGCCAACACCATGTCCACGGCGTTCGAGATGCTGGGCATCTCCCCCATGGGCTTCAACGGAATCCCGGCGGTGGACCTCAAGAAGGAAGAGGCGGCCCTGGAATGCGGCCGCCTGGTGATGCAGCTCCTGGAGCAGGGACTCCGGCCCCGGGACGTCCTGAACCGGCAGGCCATCCTCAACGCCATCACCGGCGCCATGGCCACCGCCGGTTCCACCAACGTGGTGCTCCATCTGCTGGCCATCGCCCGGGAGTCGGACATCCCCCTGGACATCGACGACTTCGACCTGATCTCCCGGAAAACGCCGGTTCTGGCCGACCTGAAGCCGGCGGGGCGCTTTACCGCCCCCGACATGCACCAGGCCGGCGGCATGACCTACGTCGGCCGTCTGCTGCTTGAAGCGGGACTCGTCGACGGCGACCTCCCCACCGTCACCGGCAGGACCCTGGCCCAGGAACTGGGCCGCGGCCGGGCGCCGGAGGGACAAGAGGTCATCCGGCCCTTGTCCAACCCCATCAAGAAGACGGGGGGCCTCATCATCCTGCGGGGAAACCTGGCCCCCGAAGGGTGCGTGCTGAAGATCTCCGGCGTCGACCGGGACGGCCACACGGGTCCGGCCCGGGTCTTCGACCGGGAAGAACCGGCGTTCGCCGCCATCAAACAGGGACGGATCAAGGCGGGAGACGTCATCGTGATCCGCAACGAGGGTCCCGTAGGCGGGCCGGGCATGCGAGAGCTGTTGGCGGTCACCGGAGCCGTGCAGGGTTCCGGCTTGGGAGACAAGGTGGCTCTGATCAGGGACGCGCGGTTTCGTGGTGGGGCACGTGGCTCCCGAAGCGGCTGTCGGCGGACCCCTTGCCGCCTTGCGGGATGGCGACACCATCACGCTGGACATCGAGGAACGCGTGATGAACGTGGACTTGAGCGACGAGGAGATCCGGAGCCGCCTCCGGAACTGGAAGCCCCCCGTGGAGCGGACCAGGACCGGCGTCCTGGCCAAGTACGCCCGTACGGTCTCCTCACCCTCGGACGGCGCCGTTACCTTTCCGCTCGACTGAATCCGAGCGTAGCCTCGCGCTCGGCGCAGGCCTCCCGGATCAGCCCCCGGACGCCGGGCCGCTCGACGTCTTCAACCGTCCGCATCTTGACATGGCGCATCCTGACGCCGGTCCCTTCCAGCAGCTTCTCCGGGTCCGTCAGGCTCGTGCCCCGGTAGAAGCCGAGATTGACCCAGGACTTGAACGGCATGATGTATGCGTACCCGTCGATCATTTTCCGGGGCCCGCAACCGTAAGTTGCGGCCCGGTCGCCCAGGCGGACCACTTCGCAGGCATCCGGATGAATCTCCAGGATCACTACGCGCAGACGATGAACGACGGGTATCAGCGGTCCGGTCGAGAGCCGGACCAAATCATCGAACCGGCCAAGCCTGGCCTTCGTCATGCGATCTCTCCGGCGTCCCTATGCCGATCTTCTCCTGCCCGCCACCACGAGGGCGATTCCTCCGAACAGAGCTCCCACGATCATGGTGTAGCCCACCCAGACGGTCATTTGGGGAACCACGCCCGACCAGAAAAACTTCCCCATGGCGCTCATCTCCGGAAACCCCGGAGGCGCGGCGTCGTAGTGGGTGCCCCAGTTGCCCAGAACCGCCGGCAGCGTGATGAGGATCACCGGAATCCGGGCCGCCAGGGCGTAGTAGAACAGGACCCTGCCCAATGCGCACCAGCCCCGGCAGGCGATGGCCATTCCGGCGATTCCGCCGACGGCCGGAACCAGCATGGCAACCGGGTAGTTCTCGCCCACGAGCCAGCTGCCCCCGATAATGATGGCCACAGCCGCCGCCAGCCCCGCCGCCGAATAGGCGAGCACCCGGCCCGCGGAGGCGGGAGCACTGCCCGACCTGACCAGCTTCAAGGCGAAGTGGATCCCGAAGACCGGCACCAGCCAGGCGATCCCCACAATGGCACCGCCGCCGCCCGCTTCGGAATTGAACAACACCGGAGACCAACCGTTGAGCTCTCCGGTCAGGCGCAGGATGGTCACGGCCAAGGTGATCACTCCCGGCACCAGAATCATCTCTTTGACCGAACCCGGTTCGTTGCTGCTTTCGGCCATCATTCCCTCCCCTCGTTTCTCGGCAAATCGACTTTAGTATGGATCACCAGCACAGAAAGTCCACCCCAAGAACAACCGTCCGGAGTTTGACTCAGTCCCGGTTTCAGCCTAGTCTCCAAGCGTCCATGGGCGATAGTTTCCGTCACGACTCCAACAGGCCGCAAACCCCGTCGGCAGGAGAGACATTGAGGATGAGACCCCTAACGCGTTCTTGCTTTTCCCGACGGCGTCCCACCTGCATCGGGCTCCGGTCCCGCTTGGCGATGTTCCCCCTGCTGGCCCTGATGCAGGTCTCGGAGGCCGGAGACTGGACGCAGTTTCGGGGTCCCAACGGGTCGGGTGTCTCCACCACTCAGGATTTGCCGCATCGTTTCGGCCCCCAGGAAAATGTCCACTGGAAAACTTCCCTTCCTCCGGGCCATTCCTCTCCCGTCTTTTCCCGGGAGAGCATTTTCGTGACCGGCTTCCGAGGAGACATCCTCTCCACGACTGCTCTGGATCGGAAAACAGGAGAAATCCAGTGGACCCGGAACGTCGCCAGAAACAGAGAGGGCAAGCTCCACCGGGACAACTCCCCCGCCTCTCCCAGTCCGGTGACGGACGGAAGCAACGTCTACGTCTTTTTCCAGGAT
>JAPOZF010000486.1 GCA_026706165.1 Gemmatimonadota bacterium | reverse complement strand
CGCAGGCCTCACCATCGTTCACGCCCCCTGCCCCGAAGTGGCGGCGCAGTTCGATCAGCTCGCGCGCCACCGGCCGCCGCCGCACGAGCCGGAGCCGGACTGGCCGCCGGCCGACTTCCGTAACCGGCAGGGGGCTTATGCCGCTTACCGCGGCCCCCGGGACCAGCCTCCCGGCATTCCCCGGATAGAGCCGCTCGGCATGTCTCCGGCCATAGAGGTAGAGGACGACGACTTTGTTGTCGCCACCGGCCAGCAGTTGCACGATCTCTGCCGCGAGCGGCGGATCCTGCACCTCGTGTTTGCCGGATTCGCGACAAACTGGTGCGTGCTGGGCCGGGACTACGGGATGCGCGCCATGCGCAGGCGGGGCTACAACCTGATTCTGCTGCGCGACGCAACCATGGGGGTGGAGTTCCCCGATACCCTGGGCGAACTGACGGCGACCGAGCTTGCGGTTCGCGAAGCGGAGCAGCAGATCGGGTTTTCGGCTTCCAACGAGGATTTCCTCGCGGTCTGCCGTGGAGCGGGACTGGCTTAGTTGAGGTCCAGCTGCCGCAGCAGGTCCTCGTAAGGACCGGTCCGCTGTCCGGGACGCATGTAGACCTTGCGCATGTAGTCGAGCGCCCCGGAAACCGACTCGAACTCCGCGGCGAGCGCCTTGAACACCGATGCCTGCGGCGACATCGTCATTTCCATGCGCTCGGCAACGATGCCGTATGCCTGTTGCCCCTGCTCGAGGTAGTAGTCCAGGAGGGATTCGGCTTCCAGGTGAGCGCGGAAGAGGCCGCTCATGAACAGGGTGTAGTCGCCGCAGTGCCGTCGCACCTCCACTTCCCGTTCATACCGGTAGGGGACCGCCGAGTTCCACGCCCGCATCAGTTCCAGCAGCATGGCGGCCACGGTTTCCAGGCGCCGGCCGCGAGCGTCGCGGATCCGGTAGAGCTCGTCGGTGCGGGCAAAATCGGAGAGCAGCCGGGTTACGTAGTCGATCAGCTCGCGGCTCTGCAGGCCCAGCATACCGAAGGAAGGGGCCACCATGTGCTGGAAGAACCGGCGCAGCCCGGCCTGCGATTCCGTCGTGAGAGGTCTGTTTCGAATGGGTCGCGGCATGTCACACGTTGAGCGGGAATAGTGTCATATTATATCCATCATGCATTTCCGACAAAGGAGTAACCGCCCCTTCGCGCCGGACTGCAGCGGTCCCGGCAGCAGTCCGGGTCGGGCTGCCGCCACTGTTGTTCGGGGCGCCTCGGAATCGACCCCCTCCGAGGCGAGGGCATAACCCCGTGTCTCCCGGGCGCAAATTTACGATGTTGCTCATCCCCGAAGAGGGGGGGCGCACCTACGAATTCAAGATACCGCGCGTCATAGTCTGGTTTCTGGCGCTGCTCGCTGCGGGCGCAGCCGTGTTGCTGGCCATCGGGGCCCGTTACCTCTTCGAGGCACATACCCTCTCTTCCGAGGTGGAGCGGCTGGAAAGGGAACGGCGGCACCTGACCGAAGCGGTGATGCAGATCGACGATCTCGAGGAAACCCTCGGTCGCCTGCAGAGCCAGAGCGACCAGCTGCGCCGCATACTGGGCAGCCGGAGCGGTTACCACTCCCCGCAGCAAGGTTCGGCCGCCGGCCGCTATCGCGGCCGCTTCGTCTCTTCGGTGTTCCGGCTGCAACACGGTCAGATCCGCACCGTCCCGGCACTGTGGCCTGTCCGGGGCGTCCTCCGCCAGTCTTCCGGCAGCAAGGGGGTGCTCATCGCCTCGCCGCCCGGGAGCCTGGTGCGGGCGACGGCAGCTGGCCGGGTGACGGAGGCAGGTTACGACCGGCGGCTCGGGTACGCACTGCGCATCGATCACGGCAGCGGCCTTTCCAGTCAGTACGGCCACAATCGCATACTCCTGGCCGAACCCGGTGAGTACGTTTTCCGGGGCCAGCCGGTAGCGCTGTCCGGCGCACCGCCGGGCGGTGGAATTCCGGGGATTTACTACGCTGTGGTTGAAAACGGAGAAGTCCGGGACCCCAGCCGTTTCCGTCTGTGGTTATGAACGCCGGGAAAGGAGAAG
The DNA here is from genome assembly GCA_026706165.1 of Gemmatimonadota bacterium. The sequence continues at coordinate 8,686 of JAPOZF010000486.1, read as the reverse complement.
AGGAGGGCACGGTAATCGGCCGCGACGCGCAAGTGGACGGGGTATTCGATATCGACCATCCCGTGCGCGTCGACGGAAAGCTCAGCGGGCGTCTGAGGACGTCCGGTGCCCTGACCGTAAGTGAAGAAGGCATCGTCGAGGCAGAGGAGATCGAAGTGGAGGAAGCTGTTATCAAAGGCCGCGTGGTGGGCAGAATCGCAGCCATACAAAGTGTCCGCCTCGCCTCGACTTCCCGGTTTCGGGGATCCGTCAGGACCCCCTACCTGGTGATCGAGGAGGGGGCTCAGGTCGACTATTCCTACCCGGAGGAATCCGGCACTGGCGCGGAGGTTACTCCGGATTCCACCGAAGGGGACGGACCCTAGCAGAAACCGCGCCAACGCCGGTTTCCGGAAACAGAAAAGGGGGGTTCCGCTGTGTCTGCGGAACCCCCCTTCTTTTTGGATCGCCGGATGCGACTAGTACATGTCGCCGCCCGGAGGACCCGCGGGCGGTGGCGGCTTTTCTTCCGGGATTTCGGCAACCAGGGCTTCGGTCGTCAGCAGCAGGCTGGCGATGCTCGCGCCGTTTTCGACGGCGGTACGCGAGACCTTTGCAGGGTCGGTGATGCCGGCCTTGACCAGGTCTTCGTACTTCTCGGAGAGGGCGTTGAAACCGTAGGACGCCTGTTTGCTGCCTTTGACCTTCTGCACGACGATCGCCCCTTCGTGACCGGCGTTGGAGGCGATCTGGCGCAGCGGCTCTTCGAGGGCGCGGCGCACGATGTTGACTCCCGTCGCCTGGTCCCCCTCGAGGTCGAGGTCGTCGAGAGAGCTCAGCGCCCGGATGAAAATCACACCGCCGCCGGCGACGACGCCCTCTTCGACCGCGGCGCGGGCGGCGTGCAGCGCATCTTCGACGCGGGCCTTCTTCTCTTTCATCTCCGTCTCGGTAGCGGCGCCGACGTTGATGACGGCAACGCCGCCGGCCAGTTTGGCCAGCCGCTCCTGCAGCTTCTCGCGGTCGTAGTCCGAGGTGGTCTCCTCGATCTGGGAGCGGATCTGCTGGACGCGTCCCTTGATGTCGGCCGGCTTGCCGCTGCCTTCGACGATGGTGGTGTTGTCCTTGTCGATGGTGACGCGCTTGGCCTGTCCGAGGTCTTCGAGGGTGGTGTTCTCGAGTTTGAGACCGGCGTCCTCGGAAATAACCCGGCCGCCTGACAGGCTGGCGATATCCTCGAGCATCGCCGTGCGGCGGTCGCCGAACCCGGGGGCCTTGACGGCGGCTACGCGGATCGTCCCGCGCAGCTTGTTGACCACCAGGGTCGCCAGGGCTTCGCCCTCGACGTCTTCGGCGATGACGAGCAGGGGCTTGCCCAGCTGCGCGATCTTCTCGAGCACCGGAACGAGGTCGCGCATGTTGGAGATCTTCTTGTCGTGGATCAGCAGGTAGGCGTCCTCGAGGTTGGCCTCCATGCTTTCCTGATCGGTCACGAAGTAGGGGGACAGGTAGCCGCGGTCGAACTGCATGCCCTCGACGACGTCGAGGCTGGTATCCATGCTCTTGGCTTCCTCTACGGTGATGACCCCGTCCTTGCCCACCTTGTCCATCGCATCGGCGATGAGGTCGCCGATGTCGCTGTCGTTGTTCGCGGAAGTGCGGGCGACCTGGGCGATCTCCTCGTGGCTCTTGACGTCCTTGGCAGACTTTTTGATGACGCCGACGACGGCACCGACGGCGGCGTCGATGCCGCGCTTGATCTCCATCGGGTGAGCGCCGGCGGTGACGTTGCGGAGACCTTCGCTGAAGATGGTCTGCGCCAGCACGGTCGCGGTCGTCGTACCGTCCCCGGCGACGTCGCTGGTCTTGGAAGCCACCTCGCGAACCATCTGGGCTCCCATGTTCTCGAACGGATCCTTGAGCTCGATCTCCTTGGCGACGGTCACCCCGTCCTTGGTGATCGTCGGCGCGCCGAACTTCTTGTCGAGCACGACGTTGCGACCCTGGGGACCCAGGGTTACCTTGACGGCGTCGGCGAGCGAATCCACTCCGGACTGGAGCGCTTCACGAGCCGACATTTCGAACTGCAGCTGTTTGGCAGCCATGGCCAGATCCTCCTGACTCTTGTTCTGGTAGTGGTGAGGGGAGTTTGAGGTCGATTCTTGGCAGAAGATAAAGTAGCACTCTCAGGACAGGAGTGCTACTTCATCAAAGCGAAGTTGCGAATATAAGGATGACCCCGGAGCCTAGCAATAACCGCCCGCTTGGGGGCAGCGGGCACCGGGGCCCGCCGCGTCTGCTGGTCTGCCCCGCCGGGACCGTCCCGTACGACAGGGCCTGGCAGTGGCAGAAAACCCTGCGCGAGCGCCGGGCTGCCGGCGAACTGCCCGACCTTCTCCTGCTTCTGGATCACCCCCCGAGCTACACCCTGGGCCGTTCGACCCGACCCGGCCACCTGGCGGCCGCTGCCGCCAGGGGGATATCGATACACCGGATCGAGCGGGGGGGCAGCATCACCTACCACGGTCCCGGTCAGATCGTCGGTTACCCGATCGTCGACCTGCGCCCCAGGGGGCGGGACATCCACCGCTTCATCCGCGAGCTCGAAGAGGTGCTGATCCGGACGCTGTCCGAGCTTGGAGTCGTTGCCCGAAGGCGCCGCGGCCTTACCGGGGTCTGGGTTGAGGACCGGAAGATCGCCGCCATCGGGGTGCACGTCCGCCGCTGGATCACCATGCATGGATTTGCGCTCAACGTGACCTCCGACCTCGACCCCTTCCGCTGGATCCGTCCATGCGGGCTCGACGTCGACGTGACCTCGGTTGCCCGGCTGCTGGGGGAGAGTGCTCCCGGAACCGACGAGGTCGGCGCCATCGTCATGCGCCAGTTCGAAGCGGTCTTCGAATGCCGCAGCGAGATGGTCGCGCCGGAACTGCTCGGGCCCATGCCTGATGGTCCGGGCGATTTCGTCGCCAGGACAGGTGCTGTGCAGGAGGGTGAGGGAATGCAGGCGGGCAAATTGCCGCTTTCCCGGGCAGCGGTTACCTTGGAAAATCCGGCGGCGGAATCACCTGTACCAACGGAAAACGACATCTACCGATCATGACCGACTGGCAACCCGCAGTACCATCGCGGGGACAGCGGATCAGCGCCGAAAGCGGCGGTCTGCAGGTTCCCGACAATCCAATCATTCCGTTCATAGAGGGGGACGGCACCGGGCCCGACATATGGGCCGCGGCTTCCAACGTATTCGACGCCGCCGTCGAGAAGGCCTATGGCGGCGGTCGCGCCATAGCCTGGATGGAAGTGCTTGCCGGTCAGAAGGCGTTCGACACCACGGGGGACTGGCTGCCCGGGGCGACGGTCGAGGCGTTCCGCGACTACCTCGTCGGCATCAAGGGGCCGCTGACAACGCCGGTCGGAGGCGGCATCCGCAGTCTGAACGTCGCCCTCAGGCAGATCCTCGACCTCTACGTCTGCCTGCGGCCGGTGCGTCACTTCGATGGGGTCCCGTCTCCGGTGCGGCAGCCCGAGCTCGTCGACATGGCGATCTTCCGCGAGAACACCGAAGACATCTACGCCGGCATCGAGTTTCAGTGCGGCGATGCCGATACCTCGCGGTTCAGCGACCTGATGGGCAAGCACTTTTCCGAGCGCTTCGCCAAGGTGCGTTTTCCCGATACGGCCGCCTTCGGCATCAAGCCGGTGTCGCGGGAGGGCACTTCCCGGCTCGTAAAGGCCGCCATCGACTACGCGGTCGACCGCGGCCGCGACAGCGTAACCCTCGTGCACAAGGGCAACATCATGAAGTTCACCGAGGGCGCTTTCCGCGACTGGGGGTACGAGTTGGCGAAGGAGCAGTACGGGGGCGCCGAGATCGACGGGGGACCTTGGGTTGGCCTGCAGGCGGACGGCCGCCGGATCGTCGTCAAGGACGTGATCGCCGACGCTTTTCTGCAGCAGATCCTCACGCGCCCGGCGGAGTACGCCGTCATCGCCACCCTCAATCTCAACGGTGATTACATCAGCGACGCCCTCGCCGCCTGCGTTGGCGGGATCGGCATTGCCCCCGGCGGCAACATCAACTACCAGTCGGGGCACGCCATTTTCGAAGCGACCCACGGAACCGCTCCCAAGTACGCCGGCCAGGACAAGGTGAACCCCGGCTCGGTGATCCTCTCGGGGGAAATGATGTTTCGCCACCTCGGGTGGAACGAAGCGGCCGACCTGATAGTCGACGGTCTCGAGCGCACCATCGGCAGCAAGGTCGTGACCTACGACTTCGCCCGCCTTATGGAGGGCGCAACCGAGGTGAGGTGCTCCGAGTTCGGGGCGGCCATAGTCGGCAACATGGGGTAGGCCCCCATCCATCCTGACACATGGCGGATTCCAGGCTCACCCACATCGACGAGTCGGGCCGCGTGCGCATGGTCGACGTCAGCGGCAAGGAGGTCACCGACCGGCTGGCGCGGGCCCGGGGCGAGATCCTCATGCAGGCGGACACGGTTCGCCTGATCACGGGCAACCGGATCGCCAAGGGGAACGTGATCGAGACGGCCCGTCTCGCCGGCATCATGGCGGCCAAGCGGACCGCGGATCTGATCCCCCTCTGCCACCCTCTCAACCTCACCGCGGTCGACCTGGAGTTCGAGATCGCCGAGGACCGCGTACGGGTGTGGGCGGAAGCGAGGATTTCGGCCAGGACGGGAGTGGAGATGGAAGCCCTGACCTCGGTGACCGCGGCATTGCTCACGATCTACGACATGTGCAAGGCGGTCGATCGGGAGATGGTGCTGTCGGAGGTCAGGCTGATTGAAAAAAAGGGGGGAAGCCGCAAGGGCCCGGGCCGGGAGACAGGTTCGCGGCCCTGAGGCCCCGGGGGGGGCAACGGACAGGCGTCCCCGCATGCCGGACATCGGCCGCCCGATGCCGCCGGCTTCGCTGAAAAGTGCATAGGACTCCGGCGGACGGCCCCGGTTCCGGGCGGCTCAATCCAGCAGGCCTGCGACCTTCAGCAACACCGCCTTCTGGCTGTGGAGGCGGTTTTCCGCCTGCGGATAGATCAGCGAGCGGGGATCGTCGAGAAGCTCACCCTCGATCTCGTACCCCCGGTGGGCTGGCAGGCAGTGCATTACCCGCGTACCGAGGCCGCGCAGCAGCTCGCGGTTTACCTGGTACTGCTGGAACTCCTCGATGCGCCGTTCCTTCTCCCCGGCGAATGCCGGATCCGCGAAGTACTCCATGTCGATCCAGGTGTCGGTGTAGATGACGTCGCTCTCCTCGGCCGCGGCGCGCAGGTCACCGGAGGTCCGGAAGGCACCCAGATTCCGAGCTTCCTGAAAGAGCTCCTCGTCCATGGCCGCAGGGTTGGTTTCGGGGGCGACGACGATGATCTCCATGCCGAGTTTCGCCGCTGCTGCGATCAGGGAGTTGGTGACGTTGTTGTGGACCCCGGTGTAGGTCAGGCGGATTCCCTCGAGGCGTCCGAAAGTTTCCTGGATGGTCTGCAGATCCGCGAGGATCTGCATGGGGTGGTAGCGGTCGCAGCAGCCGTTCATCACCGGTACCATCGAGCTTTCCGCCGTCGTGAGCATGTCCTTGTGAAGCAGGAGGCGGGCGACGATGAAGTCGCAGTAAGAGGACAGCACCCGCACCTCGTCTCCGAGTTCCGCCAGGGCGAAGTTCGTGGTCGTCCAGTCGAGGTAGATGGACTGCCCGCCGAGTTGCACCATCCCTATCTCCCCCGAGCAGCGCGTCCGCGTCGAAGTCTTCTGAAACAGCAGCGCCAGGGTCTTCCCGGCGAGAGCGTTCCGATGGCGGCTCGAGTCCCGCCGGAGAGCGGCGCCCTCCCGGACCACTGCCAGGATGTCCTGGCGGCTCCAGTCTTTGAGGGTCACCAGGTTCACGCCAGCCCCTTCTCGATTTCACCGATGACCGCAGCCGTGACCGATGCCAGGTCTCCCTGGCGGCGGCAGCCGGCTGCGCGTTCGTGTCCGCCCCCGCCCAGACGCGAGGCCACGGCGCTGACGTCGACCTCGCTCCGGGATCTCAGGCTGACGCGAAACTGTCCCGGTTTTTCCTCCTTCAACAGGGCGGCCACTTCCACCCCTTCGATCATCATTCCGTAGTTGACCACTTCCTCCGGGTCTCCCATGCGCATGTCATCGTGGGAAAGGTGAAGGAGAGCGATGCGGCCTTCGCCGCGAAGCGACAGCGACTCGACCGCCTTGCCGAGGAGCTTTATCTCCCCGAGAGAGCGGTTGTTGTAAAGGCGGTCGGCGACGAAGTCGAGGCGCGCCCCGCAGCGAATCAGCTGTGCTGCGGCTTCATGGCTGCGGGAAGTCGTAAGAGAATACCGGAAGCTTCCGGTGTCGAACAGAATCCCGGTATAAAGCTTTTCGGCCAGAGGCGCATCGATCTTCAGATCCATCGCCGCGAACAGGTGGAACAGCAGCTCGCACGTCGAGCTGACTTCCTCGGATACCAGGTTGGCAATGCCGAAATACCGGTTTCCCTTGTGGTGGTCGACGTTGAGGATCGCCGTGTCGGTACCGAGGCAGTTTCCGACGGAACCGATGCGGTCCAGGGACGGACAATCGAGGACCACCGCGGCGTCGGCGCCCATTCCCTCCCGTTCGTCCGCACGTTGAATTTCGTCGAATCCCGGAAGGAAATCGAACCTGTCGGGGACATCGTCGAGAATGACGGTTGCGGACTTTCCCTTCCCGGACAGGAAGTCGGCCATTGCCAGGCAGCTGCCGATCGAATCCCCGTCCCCGTTGACGTGGGAGGTCACGACGAAGGAGCCGGCGCGTCCGAGAAAGGCGGTCGCCGCGTCGAAGTCGGGAAGGCTCACCGGAAAGCGTCCGCTCAGCCGGGAAGGAGGAGGACGAAGTGGACCCGGTCCGAATGGTCCGAGCCGGGATGCATCGAGAAGCCGTCGAAGGCGCCCAACATCTCGAACCGGCTGGCGGCGATCAGGGCGGTCATCTGGTCGAGCTCGTAGATCCGCTGCACGTGTGTCTCGCACACGCGGCGGTCCTCGTAGCTGATGTCGAACGAATTGAACTGTATGCGCCGTTCGGCGTCGTAGTGGCTGTGTCGCGTGTAGATGAACCCCGCGCCTTCCTCTGCGTCGCGCACGTCCCGGAAGTGGTCGAGAGAATTGCGCTCGGTGCAGATGTCGAAAACGAAAACCCCGTCGGCCTTCAGTATACCAGCCACCGATTCCAGGGCGGCGCCGACATCCTCCGTCGTCATCAGGTAGTTGAAGCTGTCGTAGAGGCAGGTGGCCGCATCGAACGGCCCGAGATCTTCGAGGCTGCGCAGGTCTCCGGTCCAGAACCGCACCGGGGATTCGATGCCCTCCGCTTTTCCCCGAGCCACGGCGACCATCGCCGCCGATGCGTCGATGCCGGAAACCTCGTAGCCGAGCCTGCTGAACTGCAGGGTGGCGTTGCCCGTGCCGCAGGCGAGATCGACGAGGGTCCCGGGTCCGTTGCCGAACTTCCTCAGGAGGCCGTCGACGTAGCTGGCCCAGGAGACGTAATCCACGTGCCTCATCACGAAATCGTAAATGGCGGCAAGTCCCTCGTAGGGGGGGCCTTGCGGCGTCGGGGCGGCGTCGGGAGGGACCTGGGACACCGGGAACGGAGAGCTTTCCGGCCCTGCGTTCATATGCGGTTTCGCTGAACTGCAGTTCGACGGAGGGGGAGCACGGGCGAAAGACAGGTGCCGGCATGGCCAGGACCACCGTCGGGGGTTTGCGGGGAAATGGTCGGTTTCGACGACGGACTTTTCATCGGGAACCTTCCTCCTCGTCGAAACTCAGGACCTCATCCCGCCTGCGGCGCTCGCTGTGCACCACGCGGAAGAAATCCAGGCGCTGTTTTTTCGGCACCGGCCTTGACGGGATCCGGAGAATCTCGGCCTCCACGTGGACGTCTTCCAGGTCGAGAGTCAGCACGTCGCCGACCCTGGGTTCGCGCGCCGGCTTGGCCGCTGTGCCGGCGATGGTGACCCGGCCTTCTTCGCAGGCCTTCTTCGCATCGCTGCGCCGCGCGAACAGGCCCGCGTTCTTGAGCCAGGCGTCGAGACGCGGCATGCCTGCAGGGTCAACCCCGCGCCCCGTCCGGGCCCGAAGCGGTATCGCTTCCCGCCTCGCGAGGATCCCAGAGGAACTGTTCCTCGTCGAGGCGGTTTTCGACGTGTATTTCATTCTTGAAATCCTCGATCAGCCGGGCCATGAGCTCGTTCATGCGCTCTTCCCGGACCAGGGCCTCGAGGGTCGGGTGATCGTCGTTGATCTTGAGGATGTGGCCGTCCTCCTCGAGCATGAAGGGTTGTGATATCTCCCCTAGCTTGAGATGGCCGATATGGGGTTGCAGGAATGGCGGGATCTGTCTTTTGTCCAGGATCTGCCAGAGGCCGCCTGCCCTCGCGCTCTGCTGGTCTTCGGAGTATTCCTTGGCCAGCTGGGCGAAATCCTCTCCACCCATGGCGCGGTCGCGCAGCTCCGCAAGGCGGGCAACCGCGCGTGCGCGGTCGTCGGCGATGATCCGTGAGCGCACGAGGATGTGACTGGCGCACAGCTCCCCTTCCCGCTTCTCGTGCAGGCGGATGAGGTGGAATCCGTGCCTGGTGCGCACAGGGCGGGATATCTCCTCCGGTTTGAGCTCGAGGGCGGCCATCTCGAACTCCGGCATCA
>JAPOZF010000115.1:8778-10756 GCA_026706165.1 Gemmatimonadota bacterium | reverse complement strand
CAAGCCCACGCCCTTCCGGCCGCCCACGCCCTTCCGGCCGCCCACGCCCTTCCGGCCGCGGGCGGGTGACCCGGAGCTGTCTGGTACGATTTCCTGCCCATACCGGCGCCGATGCATCTTGAGGGAAGATCGCGGCTCAATCAAAAACTCCCTGTGCGATTTTGTCCCTCAATCCCAGGCAGCGTAGTTGCGCCTCCCGGCAGGTGTCTCCGCCCACCTCCCCCGCCGGCGGCCGGATCCTGGCGCTCTGGACGCCGGGCTTATCTGTGCCCGGCCTCGGCGGCGAGCACCTTCACCGCCTCGACCAGGGCTTTCAGCTCCGCCCCGCTCGTGTAGAAGGCAACGGAGATCCTCACCCCCACCGGGTCGGTCATGTGGGTGCTGCGCTGACCGATCTCCCAGCGCTGCCTGAGGGCGCGCGAGACCTCGTCGCCGTCCATGCCGTCGAGGGCGATGGTGACGATGCCGGTCTGCGAGTCGGGACGCCGCGAGCTGAGGATGAGGACCCCGGGCACGGCGTCGAGGTCGGCCTTGAGTAGATCGGCCTTGCGGGCAACCTCCTCCTGAATCGCTTCCACACCCCCGATGCTCTCCATGTACTCGATGCTCGCCCGGACCCCGGCGTACAGGGCGTGCGCCGGGTGCCCGAGCTTGTACTGCGCGGCCCCGCCCCCGGGTTCGCGGGGATGCAGAAGCGGCTCGAGGTTCGACTGCGATTCCCGCCTGACATACAGGAACCCGGTCCCCATCGGGGCGAGCACCCACTTGTAGCAGTTGGACGCGTAGAAGTCGCAGCCCATCTCCCGCAGGTCGATGGGAAACTGCGCCACTGCCTGGCAGCCGTCCCACAGGGTCAGGACCCCGCGCTCCCCGGCGATCCTGGAGATCTCCTCCGCCGGCAGGCGCAGGCCGCTGTCCGCGGTGACGTGGTTCGTGCAGATCATCTTCGTGCGGGGTGTCAGCAGCCGTTCGAAGCGTTCGACCACGATCCCGGGATCGCAGTCCAGCTCCATCACCTTCACGACCACCCCGAAACGCTCGGCCAGGGCGTGCACCGACCCGTAGGACAGCGGGTACTCCTCGCTGGAGATCACCACCTCGTCCCCCGGCTCCCAGGCGAGCCCGGCCAGCACCGCGGCGAGCCCGTCCGCGGTGCTGTTGGTCAGGGTGATCTCGTCCTCGCCGGCCCCGAGGAAGGACGCGAGCTTCAGCCGCGCCGCTTCCGCGGACTCGCATATCCCCAAGTGCCAGTCTATCGGAGAGGTGTGATCTTCGTGGAGCTTGCGGTAGTTGGCCTCGACCGCCTCGCGCACCTCGATCGAAGGCAGACCGATGCCCCCGGTGTTGAGCTGGATGCCGTTCTGCAGGCCTGGATAGTGCCGGCGGATCTCCTCGAGGTTCACTTGCTCATGCCCCCTCAGCCGTTCCCCGCCTCGCGGGACAGCACCTTCACCGCTTCGACCAGGGCCTCGATCTCCTCCTCGCTGGTGTAGAAGGCGATGGAGATTCGGACCCCGGACGGATCGGTCATGTAGGTGCCTCGCTGAACGATCTGCCAGCGGGTCCGCAGCGCCTTGTCGAGGTCGCCGCCCTCCATGCCATCGATGGCGAAGGTGACGATGCCGGTCTGCGAGTCGGGGCGCCTCGAGCTGATCACGATGGTGCTGGGCACCTCGTCGAGCTTTGCCTTGAGCAGGTCGGTCTTGCGCACGCACTCCCGGCGCACCGCCTCGACGCCGCCGATGCCCTCGATGAAGTCGATGGCCGCTCCCACCCCGGCGTAGAGGGCGTGGGCGGGATTGCTCAATCTGTACTGGCCCGCTCCCCCTCCGGGATTGTGGACATGCACCAGCGGCTTGAGCACATGCTGCGCCTCCCTGCTGACGTAGAGAAAGCCGGTCCCCAGCGGGCCGAGCACCCATTTGTAGGTGTTGGTCGCGTAGAAGTCGCAGCCCATCTCGTCGCGAGTCCCCGGTAC
>JAPOZF010000115.1:0-8768 GCA_026706165.1 Gemmatimonadota bacterium | reverse complement strand
TTCACCGGTACCTGGGCGATCGCGTGGCATCCGTCCCACAGCGTCAGGATGTCGCGCGCCCGCGCCAGCTTGCAGATCTCCTCCGCCGGCACCACGAGACCGGTGTCGGTGGTTACGTGGCTCATGCAGATCATCCTGGTGCGCGGGCTCAGGGCCTCCTCGGTGCGCCCCAGCACGACCGCCGGATCGTGGTCGATCTCGACGACCTTGAGGACCACCCCCTCCCGCTGCTCGAGGGCGAGCACTGCCCGGTGCGGCATCGGGTGTTCCTCGCTGGTGATCACCACCTCGTCCCCGGGCTCCCAGGACAGCCCGGCGATCGCCGCGGCGTACCCGTCCGCGGTGCTGATGGTCAGGGCGATCTCGTCGTCCTTCGCCCCGAAGAAGGCGGCCAGCTTCTTCCGCGCCACCTCCGCCGACTGGCACATCAGGGTATGCCACTCGATCGGCGGCACGTACTCTTCGTAGAGACTGTTGAAGCCGGCATCGATCGCCTCCCGCACCTCGTTGGAGGGCAGGCCGACCCCGCCGGTGTTGAGCTGGATGCCGTTCTGCAGGCCGGGGTAGTGGGTGCGGATCTCTTCGAGGTTCACGGGCGGCTTTCTCCTTTCAGGTTCATTGTCCTTCTCCCATTTCGTCGAGCAGCCCCTGCACCGCCTTCTTGCGGTGCCGGAACGAGGCGGGCTGCTTGAGCTCGAACAGTTCGGGTGATATGAGGTCGCGGTATTCCTCGGGGGGACCCCCGCCGGGCGACCAGGAGGCGTACGACGTCGTGTAGCGCACGAACGCGGTGGTTCGGGGGGTCTCTTCCGTCCACCTGCGGGCGCCGTGGCAGAGCGCCTCGGTGAACAGCACTGCGTCCCCCGCGCGCACCGCCGGGTTGGCGACCAGGGGCGGCCCGTCGTAGATGGTGACCCGGTCCGGCCTGGGGAAGTAGGCCTTGTGGGTTCCGGGGATGCAGACGAAGCCGGTGCCGGCCGGCACGTCGACCAGGGAGACGCCGGCATTCAGGAAGGTGGCGAAGATCCTGCCGTCGGCAGCCTGGTAGTCGTTGGCCGGGTGGTGGATGCCGCCGCTGACGCCGCCGTGGAAGGGCAGGTCGTCCGTCTCCCTGGTATTCCTGGCCAGGGCCGTGCCGGCGTGCTGCGGGCAATTGTCGGTCAGGGCCAGCACCACCCGCATGATCTCCCGGTTGAGCACCAGCCGCTCGAAAACCTCGTCGGCGTACTCGACCATGGTGATGGAACGGGGAGAGGTCGGTTTGGTGCTGGCGTCCCGGTAGGTCCACAGAGGCGGCGGCAGCTCGCTCTCATCCAGGGCGTGCCACTCGTCGGCGAGCTGCCTCATCCTGGCGACGTCCTCCGGGCATACCGCGTTCCGCAGCACCAGGTACCCCTGTATGTCGAAATGCCACTTCTCCTCTTCGGTCAGCAACGGACCTCCCCGGCGATGGCTGTCCTCGAAACGGAAGGTGCGACAAGGGCGGGCGGGACTGCACCCGACCCCCGGGTCCTGCTCGTCATCGGTGATCGGGCGGGGCGTAATCTGGCCAGACACTTCCCGCGGCGCCACCGGCCGGGCAGGGTGCCCACCGCGCCCGGGGCGTTTTGACCATGATTTGCAGGGCCAGTACCTTGCGGTGAAACAGCAAAACTACCCCACTTGCATACCATTTCGACATGAGCCGGAACACGAGCAGCGATTCCTACATCGAAGCCTGGCGGGAGCGCCTGCGCCGCGAGACCGCGGAGCTGGACCGGGCGCTCGCGGAAGCCCGCGCGAAGGCGAAGGACTGCGCCTCGCTGCTGGCGGGGAAGTTCGGGGCTTCCGAGGTGTATCTCATCGGCTCCGTCGCGGGCACCGGGCGCTTCCACGGGAAATCCGACATCGACCTTTGCGTGCGGGGCCTCGACTCGCATCGCTACCTCCAGGCCCTGTCCGAAGCGGCTGAAATTGCCGGGCGGGACATCGACCTCATACTGCTCGAGGAGGCGCCGCCAGAGCTGGTCCGCCGCACGAAACGGGAAGGAGTTCTACTTCATGGGCGCCCGGAAGTTCCTGCTTCTCAAGGCTGACATCGACCGGGAAATCGCCCAGATCGAGCGCCTGCTCGACGAATCCCGAAGCGACCTGAGCGGCGTGGGCGGAATACCGAGCCGCCTGGAGGTGCGCGGGGTGGCAAGCGTCCTGCACGATTTCTATTCCGGGGTCGAACGCGTTTTCGAGCGCATCGCAGTCGAGCTGGACGGAGAGCTGCCTCGAGGCGGCGACTGGCACAGCCAGCTCCTGAACCGGATGGAGGAAGAAGTCGAGGGCGTCCGCCCCCGGGTCCTGACCTCCGACCTTGCGGAACGGCTGCGGCCGTTTCTCCGTTTCCGGCACCTGTTCGGCAACATCTACGGCGGACAGCTGCGCTGGGAGCGAAGCACCGAACTACTCGCGGAGGCGGATGAGGTGTGGCCGCTCTTCCAGCAGCAGATGGGGGAGTTCAAGGGGGTGCTGACGCACCTTCACGACGGCTGCCGGTGAAGATGTCCCTCCTCATCCGGCGCTCCTGTTCCCGCACCCCGGCAAAAACGCAGTAGGCTCCCCAGGCGCTGTCGACGTAGAGATCGAGGCTGCGGTACCCGGTGCCGCCGAAGTGCACCAGCAGGCGCCGGCTCCCGTCCTCATGCGCGAAGGACTCGTGCGGCCAGACGATTGGGCGGTGCCGCTGGGCGTCCGGGTGCTGCTCGCCGAAGCAGACCGCCTCTTCCGGCGTCGGGCGCCGCAGTCCGTGCAGGCCCAGTTCTGCCACCGCCTCATCCGAGGTGGCGATCCGCCCCAGGGTGACCAGCTCGACGGCGACCTCCCCCTGCGGCCGCGGCACCAGGGGAAAGTTCTCCTGGTTGATGAAGGAGTGCACCCCGTCGTAGCGGCCGGCGCGCACGATCTCGTCCATCGTGCGGTTGCCGCCGATCCTCACCGGAAACCCCTTGGCCTGCGTCATGCCGGGACCTGACGCGTTCACTTCACCATCACCTCGAACACCTTGACGCGCCGGGCTTTTCCCTCGGAGCCCTCGACGTTCAGCGTCACCACGAACGCCCCGGCTTCCTTGTACTGGTGGATCGGGTGCTGCTCGTCCGAGACCGCGCCGTCGCCGAAGTCCCACGACCAGGAGGTGATCTCGCCGCGGGAGCGGTCGTTGAAGGCGACCATGCGGCGCTCCATGTCGACGACGGTGTACTCGTACTCCGCCTCGAGCGGCTTGAGGTATTCAGGTTCCAGCGGCATCAGCCGGAAAGCGCACAGGTTCGAGGCGTTGTTGTCCATGCGGGTCTCGTGGGACAGGTTCCAGAACCCCTCGTACTCGGTGTGGTCCTCGTCGTAGTCGAGGATCGACCAGGAGAGCGCGATCAGGCCGTTCTCGACCAGCTTCGACACGCTTGCCCGCTCCGGCCCGTCGTGGGGTGCGTAGTCGAACGGGGTGATCCAGCACTCGAGCACGAGGTTGCCGCTCTCCCCCTCCTTGAAATCGTAGGAATAGGCGTGGTTGGAGTACGGGAGCTTGCCGATCCAGGGCTGACAACCCCAGACGAAGACCCAGTCCCGCCCCTCTCCGGGGGGCGTGAAGATGTGGTAGTTCTGGGCGTGCACCCCCTTGAACATGAAGTGGCTCTCCCAGGGGTCCTCGATCTGCGAGTTGACGATGTTCGGCCCTCCCGAGCGGTCGGCGTCGACGGCGATCTCGAACAGGTCGCCGCGGGCGTAGTACATGTTCCAGAAATCGTCGTACGCCTCGTACAGGAAGTAGAGGCGGTTGAGGCCGTTGACCCAGCCGACGCGCACCCTTACATCGAGGTCCTCCGGGTCGTGGTTGGTCCCCTTCCCCATCACCGTGTCCTTCAACTGGTCGGTGCCGTAGACGTACTCCTCGGGGACCATTTCCCAGTCGTCGATGCTGCCGTCGATGCGCGGGATCATGTCCGCGGGGAACTGGAAGATCTTGAACTCGGTGTCCGCGCGCTGCAGCCCCTCGGAAGCGGTCGCCCGCAGCAGGAGGACCGGCAACAGGAGAACCGGCAGCATGCGGAGTTTGTGTGTTTTCAACTGTTGACTCCTTTCAGTGACCATGGTGGATGACAGCTCGCGGCAGATGGTCCCCCAACCCCCTGCGGCGCGACTCCGCCTTCCTTTCGAGGCGAGCCGGTCCTGCCGGCGAGCCGTGAGCGAGCAAGGTAAAGCGGGAGCCGGCACGGCAAAACCTGCAGCCTGTGCCCGGGCGCGGGGCCACAGGGGCGCTCCCCCGGGCGGGTTCGCCGTTTCCTTTCGGGGACCCTACATCACCGGCATGTCGGCGGGGCGGTACGAGCTGGTGCGCGGGTTCCAGCGGGTGCCGCAGATCTCGCTGATAACCGTCCACTCGCCGGGGGTGAGGTGGCCCATGTGGTGGAACAGGAAGCGCTGCAGGCCCCCCTCCTGCGCCGCTTCCAGCAGCTGCCGCAGGTCCCCCGCCGGCATCGGGTCGCCGTCGTGGGGATGGCGACCGGTCTCCACCCAGGGGACGATCCTGCGCGGGTCCCCTACGGCCGCGATCGCCCGCTCCGTCTCGGCGGTGACGATCTCCCGGAAGAACTCCGGGCCGAGGGCGCTCTCGAAATCCCCGACCTCCCGCACCCCCGGCAGCGCGATGCCGAACAGCGCCTGCACCACCATCAGGGCGTCGCCGGTTTCCAGCCCCGGGTTCCACTCGCACAGGGTCTCGACGTAGCGGTGGACGGTGCCGACGAAGCCGTCGAAGCCTCGGTGCCAGAAGTAGAACTTGGGCAGCAGGAATTCCATGAACCCGGCGAGGCGGACGGCATCGTACCCGCACAGCGGGGCGAAGGCGGGTGAGCGCGGCCCCACCCCGACCTCGACGGGGCGGCCGAGCTCGGAGGCGAGACCCTCGCGCATGAAGCGGAAGAAAGCGGTCAGCGAGTCGACCCGGAAGTTCATCCACGCCATCAGGTCGGGGTCGGACCCGAGCAGCCGGTACCCCCCGACCAGGCCCCCGGCCCCGTGCAGGCGGACCCGTTTCGGGTCGAGGTCGTGCAGCAGGTCGAACAGGCGGTCCCTGGCCGCGGCGAGGGCGGCGTAGTCGTACCCGAGACGTTCGCACAGGGGGGCCGTGCTCTGCGGAAGGTCGTCGAAGATGAAGGAGCGCCGGTTCATGTGATGCGGGGCGATCTCGTACCCCCACTCCGGACCGTCCATGACCGCCCCGTCGGCGGCCGGGAACTGCTCGAGCGTATCCACGGCCCGCGCCAGGCGCGCCCGCATGCTCTTTTCGTCCTCGAAGTGGTGGCCATCCCCTCCCGGACCGGCGCCGCTGTCGGCGTAGATGATGTAGACTGACAGCCCGCGGTCCCTGGCGGCCTGCAGGGTCCTGTCGAGCAGGGCCCGCTGTTCCGGCAGGGCCTGCTCCGGGGGCGGGGGCGGCTCGACGCCGAAGCGTTCGTACACCTTCGGATCCGGGTCGAACACCGCGACAGGTGGGCCTTCTTCGGTTTCGGGAGCCACGGCGACGCCGTCGGTGAGGTCGTCCTCCGGCAGCCCCCCCTTGCCGAGGGTGCCGACGCTGAACGCCAGGGGCCCGACCGCCAGTGCCTCGACCCCTCCTTCGGCCCAGGCGTCGAGGATGCGCTCGTGGTCGTTGATAAGGAGCTCCAGGTCGCGCATCACCGCCATCCAGAGCTTCATCGGCCGCCTCTCTTTCCATGGGGGATCGCATCGCTTTCCCGATCTTTCGAGGGTTCTATATTACCCGGCTTTCGCAGCCGCTTCCAGCGGCTGTCCTCCCCTTCTTCCGGGAGCCTACTACCCATGCATATCGCCGTATTCGGCGCCGCCGGCTGGGTCGGGCGCGCCCTGCTCGCCAACCTGAAGGAGAAGCACCTCGTCCGCGCCGTCGACCGCTCCCCGGAGTCCTGGCAGGCCTGGGAAGACATCGACGGAACATGGGAGGGGGAGACCCTGCACGGGGAGATCACGGACTTCGCCGCGGTGGACGCCGCCCTCGAGGGAATGGACGCGGCGGTCCACGCGACCGCCTTCTTCACCAGCGACCGCCCCCCCGAGGAGGAAGCGGAGACCGCCTTCTCCGTCAACGTGCGCGGCCTGTGGAACTTCCTTGAAGCGGCGCGACGCCGCGGCCTGAAACGGGTCGTCCACATCGGCTCCTGCCACAGCCGGCACCCGGACGGCCGCTTCTTCACCGCCGACGTCCGCCGGCCCGACGCCCACCTGTACGCGGTGACCAAGCGGCTGCAGGAGGAGATGTGCCGCCAGTACCACGAGGGCCACGGGCTCTCCATCGTCGTCATGCGCCCCGACTACATCGTCGACAGCCGCATCGGACTGGGCCGCTTCCGGGAGAAGCTGGTGAACTCTCACCTGGGAAGCAGCGGCTGGGTCTGCCGGCACGATCTGGCGGATGCCTGCAGGCTCGCCCTCGAGTCGGAGAACATCCAGTTCGACATCTTCCACACGGTGGGGGAACCCGAGGCCGACGCCACCTGCGAGGTCGCCCGCTCCCGCGAGGTCCTGGGGCTGACCTACCGGGGGGATCTCGCCCGCTACCGGACCACAGAGAACCCGTAACCGACGGAGGCCCGACATGCCGCGGCGCGCCGACGCCCACATCCACCTGTTCGAGCACAGCCTGCCGGGGAGCTTTCCCACCCTGCCGGGAGTGCGGATCGACGAGGCGGCCTGCTACGACTCGCTGGCGAAGGAGCACGACGTCGCCGCGGCGCTGATCGTCTGCCACACGGGGTACGGAAACGACGGGAACCACGAATACGTCGCCGGCCTCATGCCGAAGTACGACTGGGTCCGGCCCGCCGCCCACGTCGACCCGCGGGAACCGCCTTCGCTCGAAACCCTCGGCAAGTGGCGGGACCGGGGGTTCGTCGGCCTGGTGATGTACGTCGATTCGGAGAACGCCGCCGGCCTCGGGACCTTCCCGGACGAGATCTGGGAATGGGTGATCGCCCGCAACTGGCTGCTGAGCGTCAACTCGAAGGGGGAGCCCTGGTCGGCCTGGCACGAGGTGCTCGAGCGCCACCCGCGGCTGCGCCTGGTGATGTCCCACCTCGGCCTGCCGGACCCGGTCGAAGCCCCCATAGGTCCGGACCGGGCGCGGTCGGGGCTGAGCCACCAGACCGGACTGGCCCGCTACCCGGAAGTGCGCGTCAAGCTCAGCGGGTTCTACGCCCTGACCGAACCGCAGCACGACTACCCCCACGAACTCGCCTGGCCCTACGTCGAGGTGCTGATCGAGGCGTTCGGCGTCGAGCGCCTGCTGTGGGCTTCCGATTTCTGCCCCCACCTCAACTACCAGACCTTCCCGCAGACCCTCGGGCTGCTGTGGAAGATGCCCTTCCTCGGCGACGGCGACCGCGACCGCATCGCCGGGGAGAACCTGCTCGAGCTGCTGGAAGGCTGAAGCCGGGGCCGCGTGCGCATGCCAGGCCGACCGGCCGATCCCACGACAGAAAGGAGCCGCATGAAAGTCACCGCAGTCGAACGCATCGTCGTCGACGTCCCCTTCACACCGCGACAGCAGGAGATCACGCGCCAGTCGGTCTACAACTGGTCGATCCTCGAGCTGTGCAAGGTCTCCACCGACAGCGGCCACGTCGGCTGGGGGGAGACCGTGGTCCACTACACCTACGGCCGCGTCACCGACGTCACCGTCGACCGCGTTATCGGGCGCAGCCCCGCCGAGCTCATGAACGACGACAGCCTCGGCGCCGGCCTGCAGATGGCCCTGTTCGACGTGGTCGGAAAAATCCTCGAAGTGCCGGTGCACGAGCTGATCGGCACCAAGGTGCGGGACTGGACCCCGATCTCCTGGTGGTGCAGCCACTCCTCGCCCGGGAACTGGGCCGCCGAGGCGGCCGAAGCGGTGGAGAACGGGTACACGAGCCTCAAGAACAAGCCGCGGCCCTGGGAGGACATCGTCGCCCAGGTCGAGGCCATCTGCAAGGCGGTGCCGCCGCATTTCCACCTCGACCTCGATCCCAACGGCTCCTGGGAGAACGCCGCCAACGCCATCCCGATCATGAAGCGGCTCGAGGCCTACGAGAACGTCGCCATGTTCGAGACCCCGATACCGCAGGACGACATCCTCGGCAACCGCCAGATCCGCCAGGCGGTGAACAGGCCGGTGGCCATGCACTTCGGGTCGCCGCCGTTCACCACCGCGGTGCGGGAGGAGGTCTGCGACGGCTTCGTGATCGGCGGCGGCAAGTCCAACACCGTCCACCAGGGAACGTGCGCCGCGGAAGTCTCGATGCCGTTCTGGCTGCAGATCGTCGGCAACGGCCTGACCACCACCTGGGACGCCCATCTCGGGTCGGTGCTGACCCACGCGAAGTGGCCGGCGATCAGCTGCATCAACCTCTACAGCCACCACCTGCTGACCGAGCCGGTCCGGGTGGTCAACGGACACCAGCGGGTCCCCGACGGTCCCGGACTCGGGGTGGAGGTGGACGAGGAGGCGGTCGAGCGCTTCCGGGTTCCGCAGGAGGTCCTCGACGAGCACGCGGGCCGGGGCCAGCTGTTCATCCACCCGAAACCGCGGCTGATCAACGCCGTCGTCTACCCGGACGGCACCTGCATTTACATGGACGGCCTCGCGGCCCCGGGCACCTACGTCGAGGGGGTGCGCACCGAGATCCTCGACGACGACGGCTCGAAGGAGTGGAAGGAGCTGCACGGGCGGGTGCAGCGGGAAGGGC
>JAPOZF010000431.1 GCA_026706165.1 Gemmatimonadota bacterium | reverse complement strand
GCAGTTCTCTTCGGGGTCCGCTGGAAAACACGGTGGTCAGCGACTTCGAGATCCAGCAGGGGTTTCGCCAGCGAATGACCGCCGCGGGAGTCGACGAGGTAGTGACCAGTACCATCGTCGACGGCGGTTGGACCTCTTGGAACCGGTTGCCGTCCGCCCCGGCTCTGGCCAATCCGGCGACCTCCAGCGACGTGTTGCGGTCTTCCCTCATACCCAGCCTCGCCGATGTCGCTCGCCGCAATTTCAACCGTCGCACCCGCACGGTCTGCATATTCGAGATCGGGAAGTGTTTCCTCGATGGAGATGCCCAGGCAACAGCCCTCCACACCGAAAATCTGAGACTGGGTGGACTGTGGTTCGGTCTCGGAAAGGAGTCTTCCTGGCGGGATGAGCGTCGGCAGGTGGACTTTCTCGACTTGAAAGGTCTGATCGAGTCGGTAACGGAGGATCTGGACCCCGGGATTCACAGCGGAGCTCATCCCCTGATGCGCGTCGGACACTGCGCCGAACTGAGCATTTCCGGGAAACCGGCGGGAAATCTCGGAGAGTGCAGCCGGGAACTTCGCGAAGCATTTGATCTGCCTGAACCTGTGTATATTTTTGAGCTGGATTTCGAGGTGTTGGCGACGGCTTGGAAGGCGCGCGAGGCAGCCTTTCGGCCGCCCCCGAAGTTCCCCCCGATCGAACGCGATCTCGCGATCGTGCTGGATGAGTCGGTTCCGGCAGGCGAAGTCATCGCCGCTGTCCGGCAGGTCGATCCGAAGCTGATCGAATTCGTCGAGTTGTTCGATGTCTACACCGGCGACCAGGTAGGGCCTGGTGAAAAGAGTCTTGCCTTCAACCTGCGTTTGCGCTCGCCTGAGCGCACTTTGCTGGATCGGGAGGCGGACGAGGTAATCGCGGGTGTGCTGGCGGATTTGGGGAGAGCTTTCGGTGTCAGGTTGCGATAAAGACAGGAGAAACGAGCGGGATGGGAGTAGATGGAAATTTCAGGCGCCTGGAAAGTGAGGTTAACCGCCTCCTGGGGGTGCTGGAGCAGTTCCGGCAGGAGAACGAGACGCTTCGAGCGCAGGTGGAAGCCGGTGAATCGCTCAAGGTCGAGATTGAAGAGCTGAAGACCCGGCTAGTGAAGGCAGATGAAGAGAACCGTCAGGCGACCGAGGATCGGGAGCAGGTCAGGGAAAAAATCCAGGAGATCCTTACTCGTCTCGAGCAGGTTGCAATCGAGCATCCAGAGGCGGCAGAATAAACCCACACCCCGCTGGGAGTAACGGGAACACCTTCCAGGGTAGGATCGATGGACAGCGATCGCAGCAGCGGAGTGGTTGTCGACATTCTCGACCGGAAGTACACCTTTGCCAGCAAGGACGACGCCACTTCACGGCAGATCGCAGAAATAGCAGCCCTGGTCGACGAAAAATTGAGGCGCGTTCAATCGGTCCACGGCTCCCGGCCTCCCTGGCATTCGGCAATTATCGCCGCCCTCGAGTTGATCGACGAGCTTTTTTGTCTTCGCCAGCGCTATCAGTCGACGGAGGCCGATATAGCCATGCGCACCTCTCGCCTGACGACCAGTCTAGGCAGGTTGTTGCAGGATGTCGGTCCTCGCTGGCCCTCCGGAACCCGGGCTGAACGGCAAGCCGTCGCTGATCGGGACCGGCAGCAACCCCCCGCTGCCGAGGCGAATCCTGCCCGGGAAGATTCATAGATTCAAAAAGAAATGGCTATGGCAGGCGCCATACTGTCGGCTCTTGCATTGGTGGTGGTCGGCGCATTGGTCGGGTGGTTGTTGAACGCCCGCTTTCGGCGTGGGAGGGCAGCCGATGCCCAGGAAAGAGTTCAGCGCATCGTCGAGGATGCCCGCTGTGAAGTCGAGTCGATGAAGAAAACCGCAGCCCTCGAAGCCAAAGACGAGTGGCGGCGGGAGCGAGAGCCCCAGGAGCGCGAGATCGAGAATTCCCGGCGATCGTTGCGGGAACTGGAAACCGGTCTGTTGGAGCGGGAACGCCAACTGGATCGCAAGGTCGATATTCTCGAAGGCAAGGAGCGGAGTCTCCTGAAGACCGAGAGGGAACTGTCGCAGCGAGAGGAACATATCGCGGCGAAGGAAGAAACAGTCAACGAGCTCGTCAGCGAGCAAGGGCGGCTTCTCGAGGAATTGGCGGGCCTGAGCCAGGCGGAAGTCAGGGCCATGCTCATCGAGCAGGAGGAAGACAGCGCCCGCCAGTTCGCCGCGCGCAAGGTCCGCGAAATCAGGGACGAGGCCGTGGCGATGGGGAATCGCGAAGCCAAGGAAATCATTTCCCGGTCTATCCAACGCTATGCGGGAGAGTTGGCGCGCGAGAGCACGGTTTCCGTCGTCAGCCTTCCCTCAGAGGAGATGAAAGGGCGTATCATCGGTCGGGACGGCCGCAACATTCGCTCTTTCGACATGATTACCGGCGTGGAGGTCATTGTCGACGACACTCCCGGAATCGTCATGCTCTCAAGCTTTGATCCGTTGCGTCGCGAGGTTGCGAGGAACGCTCTGGAAAAGCTTATCCTCGATGGCCGCATTCACCCCGGACGCATAGAGGAGGCGTATGAGAAAGCTCGGGAGGATGTCGAGGAGATGATTCGAGAGTCGGGATCCAAAGCGGCCTTCGACCTCGGCATCCACGACATGGCCGAGCCGCTGCTCGAACTCCTCGGCAAACTGAGATTCCTTTCCAGCTACGGCCAGAACCTCCTGGTTCATTCCCAGGAAGTCGGCATGCTTGCAGGCACCATGGCGGAGAGCCTCGAAATCGACGCCAACCTCGCCCGCCGTGCGGGACTGCTGCACGACATCGGCAAGGCGATGGAGTTCCAGATCGGAACCGACAGCGCTCAATCGAGCGGAGCCTTGGCGCGCAAGTGCGGTGAAAGTCCGGAAGTCGTCGAGGTTATCGAGACTCACGATCTCGAGATGCCCACGCGTTCCGCGATTGCCATCATCGTAAAGGCAGCGGACGAGATCTCGACCAGCAGGCCGGGGGCCCGCAAGGAAAAGGCGGAGGATTACGTGCGTCGCATGCGCGAGATCGAGGAGATTGCCAGCGCCAACCCAGGGGTCAAAACCGCCCATGCGCTCCAAAACGGCAGGGAAGTTCGCGTCCTCGTCGACAGCGCCACGGTTGACGACACCTATGCCGATCAACTGGCCGAAGAAATAACCGAGACTCTCGAGGAAGAACTCGGACAGCCCGGCCAGATCAAGGTCTGCGTGATACGCGAAGTGCGTGCGGTTCATTTCGCCCGCTGAATCCGCGGCCCGCATTGAGAATCCTTTTCGCAGCCGACATCTACGCCCGGCCCGGGAGGCGTGTCGCGGCTGATGTCATTCCACGCCTTGTGCGCGAGCGCGCAATCGATCTGTGCATAGCGAACGGGGAAAACGCCGCGGGCGGTTTCGGCATGACCGAAACGATCGCCCGCAAGCTGCACAATTACGGGGTGGATGTAATTACTTCCGGCAATCACATCTGGAATCGGGCGGACTTCGCTCGTTTCCTGTCCAAGTCGGACAGGGTGCTGCGACCGTTGAATTATCCCAGGGAGGCTCCCGGGTGGGGATCGACCATCGTACCCGCCAAGTCCGGAACGCCGGTGGGGGTGGTCAATCTGCAAGGGCGGACCTTCATGCCCACCATAAACTGTCCGTTCGTGCTCGGGCGGGAGGAAGCCGAACGGCTGAAAAGAGAAACACCGGTCGTTTTCGTCGACTTCCATGCTGAAGCCACGGCGGAAAAGGTCGCTCTCGGGCGCTATCTCGACGGGATCGCCTCGGCTGTCATCGGGACCCACACCCATGTCCAGACGGCGGACGAACGCGTGCTTTCCGGAGGAACGGCTTACCTCACCGACGCGGGGATGACCGGGGTCCAGGATTCGGTGATCGGCACGCGTTCGGAAATTGCGGTGAGACGCTTCGTCGAGCAGGTGCCGGCACGTTTCAAGCCGGCGGAAGGCAGGGCGGTTTTTTGCGGCGCGGTAATCGAGGTCGACGAGACCGACGGTCGCGCCCTTGGCATCGAGCGCCTGCAGATCTCGGAGAGCCGCACGGCAGCCTGGGTCCCGGACGACGAGGAAGAGTGATGGCAAACCGGGCCCTGACAGTCTCGGAGATCACGGCGCGGGTAAAAAGCGTTCTGGAAGACTCGCTCGAGATGGGTTGGGTCATCGGCGAGGTATCAGATTTTTCGCGCGCTTCGTCCGGACACTGCTACTGGACCCTGCGGGACGAGTCGAGTCAGATCAGCTGCGTGATGTTTCGGTTTTATGCCCGCGAGCTGACCTTCATTCCCGAGCCGGGTGTACAGCTGCTGGTCTACGGCAACGTCTCGGTCTACGAGCGCGGAGGACGCTACCAGTTGCACGTGTACTGGGTGCAGCCGGTCGGGGTCGGTGAGATGGCGGTCGCTTTCGAGCGCCTTCGCGACCGCTTGGCAGCGGAGGGCCTGTTCGCGGAGGAACGGAAGAAACCCCTGCCGCGATTTCCGCGGTGCGTCGGGGTTGTTACCTCCGCCAGCGGAGCGGCAGTCAGGGACATCCTTCAGGTCGTGCAGCGGCGCTCACCTGGAGTGCAGATCGTGTTGCGCCCTACGCGGGTACAAGGTCCTGGTGCCGCCGAGGCAATCGCACACGGAATCGCCGATCTGAACGCCCATTCCGACGCGGACCTGCTGATCGTCGGTCGCGGCGGCGGGTCGCCGGAGGATCTGTGGCCATTCAACGAGGAAGTGGTGGCCCGGGCGATACACAACTCCCGCCTTCCGGTGGTATCTGCCGTGGGACACGAGATCGACTATACGATCGCCGATTACGCAGCCGATCTCCGCGCACCAACTCCTTCCGCCGCGGCCGAGCTGGCGACCCCCGACCAGATGGAGCTGCGGCGGGAAGTCGCCGCGCGTACCAGGGCTCTGCTGCGGGCAAGCCGCGAACGCCTCGCCGAGTCCAGGCAGCGCTTGGAAGACCGCGACCCCGAGAGTTTGCTGTACGCCCTGCGGGGGCGCCTGGAGCAATCGGAGCAGAGCCTGGACGAGATGCGCGGCCGGCTCGTCGACGCCCTGGACCGGCACCTGAAAAAAACGGGGTCTCGTTTCGGGACGTCCGTTCTGCGGCTGAAATCCACCGATCCGCTCGCCGGCTTGTCGCGCGGGTTTGCCTGCTGTTCGCATGCCGGCAGCGGTCTGTCCGTGAGCAAAGGCGGCGACCTGAGTCCCGGTGACCGCTTGCGGCTGCGTTTCGCGGAGGGAGAGGCGGGTTGTCTCGTCGAGGAGGTCTCACCGGGCAGTAGGTTCACCACCCGGACCGCAACCGGGACCAAAGGCAATGGCTGAAGACTCGACCGCTCCCCAGAGTTTCGAAGAGGCGATGGCGCTGCTGGAAGAAAGCGTAGAGCGCCTGGAGTCCGGGACCCTGACGCTGGAGGAGTCACTATTGGTCTTCGAGCGTGGAGTTGCGGCCTCGCGTGCCTGTGGCAGGATGCTGGATCAGACGCGCAAGCGGGTCCAGGTTCTGATAGAGAAAGTCGGGGGAGAGTTCGAGCTTGAGTTTCTCGAAGAAACACCCGACCAGGACTTCGATACCGGGACTGAGGGCAGGCGGTGATGCTGACCCGGCTCCTGATTGAAAACTTCGCACTGATCGAGCACGCCGAGATCGAATTCGATCGCGGACTCAACATCATCACAGGGGAAACCGGCGCCGGAAAGTCTATCCTTCTCGGGGCCCTGAACTGCATTCTCGGCGGGACGGCGAGATCCGACCTGATTCGCGGCGGCTGCGACCGCTGTGCGGTCGAGGGACTGTTCGAGTTCGATGAGACGGGCACAGGCAGGCAAGCCTTGAAAAGGTTGGGGCAGATGGGAGTCGAAGTCACCGGCCGACAGCTTGCACTGCGGCGCGAAATCAGGGAGAGCACCCGCTCCCGCGCCTTTGTCGACGGCCGTATCGTGCCGCTGAAAAGGCTGCAGGAGATCGGGGGAGTCCTGATCGATCTTCACGGGCAGCACGAGCACCAGTCTCTTCTCGACGAAGACCAGCACGTCCGTTTCCTCGACGCCTGCGCACAGCTGGGAGAATCCGCAGCTGCCTTGCGCGCTTCCTTCCACGAGGTGGAGCGCTGCGCGGGGGAGCTGGCGAACCTCGAGCGGGAACGCGCTGCGTTGCTGCGAGAGGAGGAGCTCCGGGCTTTCCAGCTCGAGGAAATCCGGCGCATCGGTCCCGAAGAGGGAGAAGACGAGCTCCTGGAAACGGAGGTGAAAGTGCTGGCAAACCAGGCCGAGCTCTCCTCCGAAGTAGGTTCTGTCTTCGATCGGCTGTACAGGAACGACGGAGCCACCATCGAGGTTCTGGGTGGGTGCCGGCGCCAGCTGGATCGCCTCATCGAGATCGATCCCCGTCTCGGGCAGCTTGCCGAGGAGGTGGAGCAGCTGCTGTTTCGCGCCGAGGACGTGGCAGCTGCCTTCAGGGAGTATCTCGATCGTCTCGAGCCCGATCCGGAGCGGCTGGAGCAGGCTCGGGAGCGTCTGTTCGAGCTCGGCCGCCTGACCCGGAAGTACGGCGGCACACTGGCCGACGTTGCCCGGACCGCGCGGGAACTGGAGGTCGCAGGAGATCGCTTGGAGGAAATGGAGAGCGCGATCGCAGCGGCGGGCAGCCGCTACGCCGAAATCGTGGGAAAATTTGCCCGGGACTGCCGGGTTCTGTCAGGGCGGCGGGAGAAAGCCGCTTCTGCGCTGGCAGGAGAGGTCGAGAAGGGACTCGGGACCCTGGGGATCCCCAATGCCAGTTTCAAAGCGAGGTGCACCCGGGAGCAAGATCCGAACGGCCTCGTTGAAATCGACGGGGTTCGCTACCGGGCCGACGCCGCCGGGGTCGAGAAGCTTGTTTTTTTCATTTCAACCAACCCCGGGGAGCCGCCCCGCCCCCTCGCACGTGTCGCCTCGGGCGGGGAGATTTCGCGCATCATGCTTGTGCTCAAGGGGATCATCGCCGAGCGGGACGTGGTGTCTACCCTCGTTTTCGACGAGATCGACTCCGGTATCTCCGGGCGCATCGCCAGCGCAGTCGGGCAGCAGCTCAAACACCTCGCCCACTCCCACCAGGCGATTGCGATCACGCACCTGCCGCAGATAGCCAGCCTGGCTGACTGTCATTTCTCGGTGCGCAAGATCCAGCGCCGGGGGCGCACCGTGACCGAGGTCCATCGCCTGTCCGATGCATCCGAGCGCCGGGACGAAGTCGCCCGCCTGCTGGCAGGGGAGTCGGTATCGGAAACAGCGCGACAGCACGCCGAAGAACTGCTCAGGTGATCGCCGCAGGGACTCTTTCCGCGCTTCCGAATGCGCTCAGCGCTCTGCGCGTCGCCCTGGTTCCTGTATTGCTGTTGAGTCTGCGCCGGGACGCCGAAACCGGGGGGGGGGCCGGGGCATCCTGGCTTTCGGGTGCTATCCTGATCGGGGCAGCAGCCACCGATTTCCTGGACGGCTATTGCGCCCGCCGGCTCGGGTTTGTTTCGCGAACCGGCAAGATCCTCGATCCCCTGGCCGACAAGATCGCGGTCGGCGGAATCGGCTTGGCGCTGGTTGTGTGGTTCGGCTTTCCGGTGTGGCTGATTGCTTTGCAACTCGTCAGGGATGCCGCCATCGTGGCGGTGGGGGTGTACCTGTTCCGAACTCGCGGGCTGGTCCTTTTCCCCTCACCGCTGGGAAAGGGCGCCACTGCCGCCATGGTTCTCGCCCTTGCCTGTTACGTTTTTGGCGCCCCTCCTGGTCTGGCGCTTGCCGCGGTCGCAACTGCAGCCGCTTTGCTGCTGGCGTCGAGCATCGACTACCTTCGCCGCGTGCTGCGAATTCAATCCAGGTAAACCCAACTGCAGGAGTCGACCGATGGTCAACAGGATCCACAAAATCGCCTTCGTTACAGACGACGTGGAAAGCGCCGTGCGGTTTTACACCGAAACTCTCGGACTCGAGGTCAGTGAGCGTTTCCCCAACGAGGATGACGACGACTACGTTTTCATGAAGAGCGGCGACATCATCCTCGAGCTGATGCCCGCAAAGTCGACGGGGAACCCTGTGGGGTTTCACCACGTATCCCTGGTGGTGGAGGATATCCAGGCGGCGACCGAGGAGCTTCGGGAGAAGGGGGTGACAATAACGAAGGAGCCCTTCGACGCGGGAGCGGGAGGTATCCACTTGGCTTTCTTCGAAGGGCCCAACGGGCTCAACCTGCAGCTCTTCGAACGCAGGCTATCGGGGCAGGCCGGGTAGCTCTTTCAAGGGGGAGCTGTCGCCGAATGCCATCAGCTCCGAATGCGCGAATGCGCTGCATCGGGAGGCGGCCGGGATGGCCGCGGCAAGCAACAAAGCCGCTTTGAAATGCTGGATTTTCACTCGCGCCGCACCGGCCGTCAGTTGGGCCGGATCAGGCGGCGCCAGATGGCCGGCGCCTCACGCATTCGTCTGCGCTCGGCGTAGATCCTGAGCATTTCCACGACTTTGAGCCGCAACGCCAGTTTGCGCAGGTCGACCCGGACCACGCGGCTTCTACAACCCCCGTCCCACCAGTCCGAGACCGAAGTAATACCGCCATTTGTCGATCTTCGGCTCGTCCGGCTCGCGCTCCACCCGATCGCGGTTGAGGGGGTGGGCGACCTGGAAGAATGCCCGCATCGGAATACGGTAGAAGGTGTACAGCTCCATGCGCACCTCTCCGCCGACGTCCGACAGGAACGAGTCGGTATCGAAGTCATCGAGCTTCAGGTTTCGGAAGTTGCCGACCGCCCCGGTCTCGGCAAACAGCTCGGCATAGACCTTGGTGAAGTTGAAGTTCAGGAATCCCATGTCGAGACGGCGAAACAGGGGAAAACCGTAGGCAAAACGGCCGTACAGAAGCTTCGAGCCCGACCGTACGAAATACGGATATCCACTCAGGAAATTCCGTCCCCCCAGATAATAGCGCAGCGGCCAGTAGAAGCGGCCCTCAAAAAAACCCCCATCCACGGTGTAAGGTTTCACGCTCAAGTTGCGGTAGGCCGCAACGACCTCCCAGGTCAGGGTGTTTCGAAACGGCAGGCCCACCCTCTCGGTATAGGCGCCGACGTATTCGTTGACAGTAAGAGGCCGCTTCGCGGGAATCAGCATGTCGCGGGGCATTCCGTCATCTACAGTAAAGGCGAGCGAATCGGCGAGGTTGGCCTTCATGTACCGGTAGATGAGGGCCATCGAGCGTCCGGTCGCATTGATCATGCGATCGGCGGTCGGTTTGATCCTGCGGTAGTTCCAGGCCAGCGTGAGATCGTTCGAGGTGTAAAAGTCGAGATCGTCATAGAAGGAGTAATGGTCGTCGGGAGTAACCGTGGTGGTGTCGAGACTGGTGAGGGAGGGGGGCAGGGTCCCGGTAATGTCGACGCTGTCCTGGATCACGAATATTTCGAGGCGCTGGCGGTACCTGTGCAGCAGCCAGTTCTCGTCGTAGTTGCGGTTGGTGTACAACCCAGTCAGCTGTTGCCGCCTGCTGATCGGCAGATCGACCCCGACGGACCACATCTGGAAGACATCCTTGAACAGGTCTTTCCTCGAAAATCCTTCATAGATGTGCTGGGTGGCGTCAGGGATCAGCAGGTTTGCGGTGTCCACCGGGGCCGGGTAGATCGTTGATGCAACTGAATCAGCCGAAACCACCACGTTGCTCCCGCGGATGATCCAGTCAACTTCGCGCCGCCGCCACCCCCCCCATAGAGTGGGGTTGAAAGTGCGGTTGTTGCCCACCGCAGGGAGCAACCGGCGCTCGGCGTAGATGCCGAAATCGGTGTTGAGATCGGTGCTCTCTCGAAAGTTCTTCCCGAGGACTCCCCAGAAAACAAAGACGTCGCCTCCGAGGGTTTCACGAACCGAAACCTGGCCGCCGCCGCTGATCTGGTTGAGTCCGAAAGTGTTGCCGACGAAGGTCGGTCCGACCTGAAACAGGGGAATGACGTCGAGCACGCGCCGTCCCCGGTAGCGGAACACGCTGTAGTCCTCCGAAAGTTTCGGCCCGCGAACCACGGTTTGGTAGTCGCGGTCGGCAAGGGGATCCCAGTGGACTAGGCGTTCCCCGGGTCCGTCGAGATCGAACTCGTAGAGGTCGAAGTTGTTGGCGTGGTAGCTCGCGTAGGTCACGCGCCCGTCGCCTGCCACGGTCGGCGAAAATGCCCCGCCGAGAACGTTGGTGAGCTGCCGCACTTCCCCGGTCTCCAGTGTGTACTGGTAGATGTTGAAGATCCCGGTGCGGTCGCAGGCGAAGACAAAGCCGCTGCCGTCGGGCAGCCAGTACGGATCGCGCTCGTCAGCGGACGATGCCAGCAGCGGGGTGAACCCCGAGGTGTCCGCCGCCGGGTAGGCGAGACTGTCGGGAAAAACCTTGAGCGAGTCCGGGGTGTCGTCTTTCGGGGGGCGCAGACCTGTTTTCTTGGGAAGCGGGGGGCTGTCCGCCCGCATCATGGCGATGTCGCGGTCTTCGCCGCTGAAGATGCTGAAGAGGATCCACTCGCCGTCGGGGGACCATCGCGGCGCGTAGATCTGGGTGCGGTCGTTGTGGTTGGTGAGCTGCACGAGGTCGGTGCCGTCGGCATCGATCAGACAGAGGCTGTGATTGCCGTCGCGGAGGCGAACGAAAGCGATGCGCTCTCCGTCGGGAGAGACGTTCGGGTCCCTGGCGCGGAGGCGGGCGCTGATGCGACGCTCCTCATCCTCTTCGATGTCGTAGACGAAGAAGTCGTTGTAGCCGCTCTTGTTGCGCAGAAACAGGATTTTG
>JAPOZF010000188.1 GCA_026706165.1 Gemmatimonadota bacterium | reverse complement strand
GGGGGGCTGGTCGGGGTCGACATAGTGAAGCAGGGGGAGGAACAGATGAGGGGCGGCTGAGTCAGCGTCCCGGGCCGGGATGGCACCGCTCCCAGAACAAAGGACCCGTCACCGGCTGCTGCCACGAACGAATACACTGACGAGCACGAATGAAAATCGATCGCACCAGGAAGCCTTCCACCCTGGCGCCGGCAATCGACCGGTTCCTGACCCTGTCGGCGCACAAAATCCGCCGGATCAACGATTCCTGGAGCCCCGACCGGGGCGCCCCCGTCTTCACGCGGGCGGGCCGCTACACCACCCGCGGCTGGACGGAGTGGACCCAGGGGTTCCAGTACGGATGCGCCATCCTCCAGTACGACATGACCAGCGAGGAGGAGTTCCTCGACATCGGCCGCGGCGCCACCCTCGCCAGGATGGCGCCCCACGTCTCCCACGTCGGCGTCCACGACCACGGCTTCAACAACCTGTCGACCTACGGCAACCTGCGGCGCCTGATGCTTGAGGGCCGCCTGCCGATGGACCGCAGCGAGCTGGCCCTCTACGAGCTGGCCGTCAAGCTGTCGGGGGCGGTGCAGGCGGCGCGCTGGACCCCGGCGGCAGGAGGCGGGGGGTTCATCCACTCCTTCAACGGGCCGCACTCGCTGTTCTCCGACACCCTGCGGTCGCTGCGCATCCTCTGTCTCGCCGACCGCCTCGGCCACGTGCTGATGGGAGAAGGGGACGAGGCGATCGACCTTCTCGGACGGGCCGTCGTGCACGCGCTGACCACCTTCGAGTTCAACGTCTACTACGGCGAGGGGCGCGACGCCTTCGACGTCGACGGCCGCGTCGCCCACGAGTCGATCTTCAACACCAACGACGGCAACTACCGATGCCCGAGCACGCAGCAGGGATACTCCCCGTTTTCGACCTGGACTCGCGGCCTCGCCTGGATCCTGTGCGGCAGCGCCGAGCTCCTCGAGTACTTCGAGACGCTGCCGGCGGCCGCCCTCCAGCCGTTCGGCGGCAAGCGCAGGCTCGTGGCGGCGACGGAACGGGCCGCCCTGTCCACGGCGGAGTTCCACATCCGCAACAGCTTCGCCGACGGGGTTCCGTTCTGGGACACCGGCGCCCCGGGAGTCGCCGGGTTCGGCGACATCGCCGGACAGCCCTCGGACCCCCACAACGACGTCGAACCGCTGGACAGCTCCGCTGCGGCCATCTGCGGCCAGGGGTACCTGCGCCTGGGGAACTACATCCTGTCGAAGGGGGACCGCAGGCGCGGAAACCGCTACCGCGCCGCCGCCTTCACCATCGCCGCCGCCCTGCTGGCGGAACCGTATCTGTCGGCCAGGCGCTCCCACGAGGGGCTGATCCTGCACTCGATCTACCACCGTCCCAACGGCTGGGACCACGTTCCGCGCGGCCGCCGCATCCCCTGCGGCGAATCGTCGATGTGGGGCGACTACCACGCCCTCGAGCTGATGCTGCTGATCAAGCGCGAGGCCGAGGGCGGTCCCTATCCCGTCTTCTTCCGTTGAATGGAGCTGCGAGCGTGAAAATCACCGCCATAAAGACGTTCATCGCCCGCTACGGCAACCGCCCCCGGGCCCTGTTCAAGGTCGAGACCGACGAGGGCGTGCACGGCTGGGGGGAGGCGTACTCGACCGGCCCCGAGCTCTCCGTCGAGCCGGTGGCCGACTACCTGTTCGAGATGATCAAGGGAGAGGACCCGCGGCGCATCGAGTACGTCATGATGAAGCTGCACCAGCAGTTCCGCTTTCCCCCGGGAGGCGTCGGCTACCCGGCCATCTCCGCCCTCGACCACGCCCTGTGGGACATCAGCGGCAAGGCCGCGGGCTTGCCGGTCTACATGCTTCTCGGCGGCGCCGTGCGCGACCGCGTGCGGGTCTACCACGGCATCGGCGGGGCCAGCGGCAAGGAAGCCGCCGAGCAGGCCCTGCGGCATCACGAGGAGGGGGGCTTCACCGCCTTCAAGCTCAGCCCCTACCGCCTCGACCCGGACGCCGACCGCTGGGGCCGCGTCTGCTCCGAGGCGGCGAAGTTCTTCGAGGAGCTGCGCCTCCACTCCCCCGACGGCTTCGAGTTCGCCTTCGACCCGCACGCCAAGATCTTCGAGCCGGCCCGCGCCCTGCAGCTCGCCGACGCCCTGGCCCCGTACGACCCGTTCTTCTACGAGGAGCCGCTGCGGCCCGAGCACATCCCCCAGTGGGCGCGCCTGCGCGCCCAGATGCGGGTGCCGCTGGCGACCGGGGAATCGCTCTACGGCCGCTTCGAGTTCCTCGACCTGCTCGCCGCCCAGGGAGCCGACATCATCCAGCCGGACGTCTGCATCTGCGGCGGGCTCCTCGAAATGCGCAAGATCGCCGCCATCGCCGAGGCCCACTACGTCAGCGTCGCCCCGCACAACCCGATGGGGCCGCTGGCGACCGCCGTCAACCTCCACTTCGCCGCGGCCTCGGCCAACTTCAAGATCCTCGAGTACATAGATCCGCGCGGTTCCGAGTGGAACGACTGGGTCGACGAGCCCTACCTGGCGAAGGACGGCTACCTCGAGCTGCGCGACCGCCCCGGGCTCGGCGTCGAGGTCGACGAGGAGGCGGTCTCGGGCGATCAGTACATCCACTGGCAGCGGACCTGCCCGGTGCGCCCCGACGGCTCGACCGGGTACATCTGAGGAAACCTGAGTCAGCGGTTTGAGCCCGGCACACCGGTGCCCGGGCTATCGACGGCCGGAATGGATGAAGCCCTCATGAACGGGACCGCTTATTGCAGGGAAGAGGGAGTGGAAGGAGCTCGCGATGCTTGAAGCTTCCGATACCGCGCTGGCCCTCATCGACGTCCAGGGCAAGCTCGCC
Source organism: Gemmatimonadota bacterium (assembly GCA_026706165.1). The sequence goes on along the minus strand of JAPOZF010000188.1, from coordinate 8,024 downwards.
ACCCTCATGCACGAGAAGGAGAAGCTCTACCGCAACCTGCGCATCCTCGTGCAGGGGGCGGTTGCTCTGGAGCTTCCGATCCTCTGGCTCGAGCAGTACCCCGAAGGGCTTGGGCCGACCATTCCCGAGGTCGCCGAGCTGCTCGAGGGGCGGCAGCCGCTGGCCAAGACCTGCTTCAGCGCCTGCGGCCAGCCGGAGTTCGCGCGCCGGCTCGAGGAGAGCGGCAGGAAGCAGGTCCTGCTCGCCGGCATAGAGACCCACATCTGCGTCTACCAGACCGCCCGCGACCTGCGCGGGAGCGGCTACCTGGTCGAGGTCGTCGAGGATGCGGTGTCGTCGCGAACCCCGGCCAACAAGCGGGTGGGGCTGGAGAAGATGAGGGCCGCCGGGGCCGGCATCACCTCGGTGGAAACCGCCCTGTTCGAGCTGCTGCGCCAAGCCGGGACGCCTGAGTTCAGGGAGATCGCCCGGCTGGTGAAGTAGCCGCGATGGCCGGCTCCCGCCATCGTGGGCGCGACATCCGCGGTGGGGGCCCTACTCCGGAATCAATACCTGGACATCGGAAAACTTCCCGAAGCCCTGGTCGAAGGTTGCAAGCCTCAGGCCGGCAACGGCGGCGAAGGCCGCCAGGTAGGCGTCACTCCAGACCCGATGGGAGTAGGGGTACGGTTCCGTATAGCGGCGCCACACCGCCTCGAGACCCGGGGGTTCGGGGGCGAAACAGACCCGTTCGTCCGACAGAAGCTGGTCGAACATCGACCAGGCCTGAGGAACGGAAGCCGCTTCCGTTCTGAAAACGGCGGGATTGGTGGCCAGCCGCAGGAACCCGGACTGGGACTGCCGGCTGAAGACGCAGGTGTCGGGTGTCGTCTGGTCGAACCAACGCAACGCCCGCACGTGGTGGACGTGGGCTTCGAAAGCGAGGGCGAGCCAGAGATTAACGTCCGGTAAGTACACGGACCTCCTCGGCCTCGAGGATGCCGGCGATGGTCTCGGGGTCCGGATCGACCGAGCCCGGATTGCTGGAGGGAACCAGCGGGAGCTGGACCCGGCGGCTGCCGAATCCCCCGCCGGCGGCGCTGGCCACTCTCTCTTCGAGAGCTTCGGTCACGAAGACTTTCAGGCTTTTCCCCTGAAGAGAAGCAACCGCCTTGGCGCGGCGCAGAAGGTGATCGGGAACATCGATAGTGGTACGCATATTGATGCAATATACATAAATATGCGCGGTTGGAAAGATGGATGACAGGGCCCCGATTCAGATGGGGTTTTTTTCGCTCCCGACCGTGTAAATCCCTGGGTAGCCGCCTGGTTGCCGGTCGCTATACAGGCTGGTTACGGATTTCAGAAGTCAGCCCGCCATGCGGCGCAGCACGGCGTTGAGGATGCCGCCGTTCCGGTAGTAGTCGATCTCCACGGGGGTGTCGATGCGGCAGAGGACCGTGAACCGCTTCTCCTCGAAACCGCAGTGGGCGGCGACCTCGAGCTCCTGCCCGGGCTTCAGGCTGTCGTCGAGCCCCAGGACGTGATAGACCTCCTCGCCGGTCAGCCCGAGCTGCTCCCGCCCCTCCCCCTCCAGGAACTGCAGCGGCAGCACGCCCATGCCGATCAGGTTGGAGCGGTGGATGCGCTCGAAGCTCTCGGCGATGGCCGCGCGCAGTCCCTGCAGGAACGGCCCCTTGGCCGCCCAGTCGCGGCTCGAGCCGGTGCCGTACTCCCTGCCGGCCAGGACGATGGTCGGCACCCCTTCGGCGAGGTAGCGCTCGGCGGCCTCGTAGATCGTCATCTGTTCGTTCGACGGCAGGTGGCGGGTGAAGCCCCCCTCGACCCCGGGGACGAGCTCGTTGCGGATGCGGATGTTGGCGAAGGTGCCGCGCACCATGACCTCGTGGTTGCCGCGGCGGGAGCCGTAGCTGTTCCATTCGGGGCGCTCGACGCCGCGGCTCTCGAGGTAGCGGGCCGCCGGGCTTCCCGGGGCGATCGACCCTGCCGGGGAGATGTGGTCGGTGGTCACCGAATCCCCCAGCCTGGCCAGCACCCGCGCCCCGGCGATCGGCCGGATCGGGTCCGGCTCGCGGCTCAGTCCTTCGAAGAAGGTCGGCTTGCGGATGTAGGTGCTCTCCTCCTGCCAGGCGTACCTCTCCCCCGCAGGAACGGCGATTCCGCTCCAGGCCTCGTTCCCCCTGAAGACGTTGGCGTACTCCTCCTCGAACATCTTCGGCTGCACCGAACGCGCCAGCTCGGCGCGGATCTCCTCCTGGCCGGGCCAGATGTCGCGCAGGAAGACCGGGCCGTCCTCCCCCTCTCCGAGCGGCTCGCTCTCGAAGTCGATGTCGGCGCGGCCGGCCAGGGCGTAGGCGACGACGAGCGGCGGGGAGGCGAGGAAGTTGGCGCGCGTCAGGGGGTGCACCCGGCCCTCGAAGTTGCGGTTGCCGCTGAGGACGCTGCAGACCACGAGGTCGCCGCCGGCGATAGCCTTTTCCACCGGCTCGTCGAGGGGCCCGGAGTTGCCGATGCAGGTGGTGCAGCCGTAGCCGACGGTGTGGAAGCCGAGGGCCTCGAGAGGCTCGGTGAGTCCGGCCGCTTCCAGGTAGCGGGTCACCACCCGCGACCCGGGGGCGAGGCTGGTCTTGACGTGGGGGGGCACCGAAAGCCCCCTGCGGGCGGCGTTGCGGGCCAGCAGGCCGGCGCCAAGCATGACCCCGGGGTTGCTGGTGTTGGTGCAGGAGGTGATGGCGGCGACGACGACGGCGCCGTCGAAAAGCTCGCTTTTCCCCTTCTCTCCGAGGTCGACGGTCACGCGCGTGTCCCTGTCGGGGTCGCGGCCGAAGGTGTCGGCCATCGCCGCTTCCAGGGCCGGCTTCATCTCGCGCAGCGGCACCCTGTCCTGGGGCCGCGCCGGCCCCGCGAGGCTCGGCTCGACCTGGCCCATGTCGAGGGATAGGACCTCGCTGAACACCGGGTCGGGGGACCCGGGCCCGTAGAACATCCCCTGCGCTTCCATGTAGGCGCGGACGCGGTCGACGGCGGCCGCCTTGCGCCCGGTCTGGCGCAGGTACCTCAGGGTCTCCCCGTCCACCGGGAACAGGCCGACGGTGGCTCCGTACTCGGGGGCCATGTTGGCGATGGTGGCGCGGTCGGCCAGCGACAGCCTGCCGAGGCCGGGGCCGAAGAACTCGACGAACTTGCCGACCACCCCGTGGGCGCGCAGCATCTGCGTCACCGTGAGCACGAGATCGGTGGCGGTGGTGCCGACCGGCGGCTCCCCCTCGAGGCGGAAACCGACGACCTCGGGCAGCAGCATGTAGATCGGCTGCCCCAGCATGACCGCCTCCGCCTCGATGCCGCCGGCCCCCCAGCCGACGACGCCGAGACCGTTGACCATGGTGGTGTGGCTGTCGGTGCCGACGAGGCTGTCCGGCACCAGCAGCTCCCCTCCGCCGGCGTCCGGCTGCGCCTGCACCACCGAGGCGAGGTACTCGAGGTTGACCTGGTGGACGATCCCGGTGGCCGGCGGGACGACCCGGAAGTTGGCGAACGCCTCCTGGCCCCAGCGCAGGAACTCGTAGCGCTCGCGGTTGCGGCCGAACTCGCGCTCGGCGTTGAGCTCTAGGGCGCGTTGCAGGCCGTAGTAGTCGACCTGGACGGAGTGGTCGATCACCAGATCGACCGGTATCCGCGGATTCACCGCTTTGGGGTCCCCCCCGAGATCGGCCACGGCGTCGCGCATGGCGGCGAGGTCGACGACCGCGGGGACGCCGGTGAAGTCCTGCATGACGACGCGCGCCGGCTTGAAGGGGATCTCCTCCCTGCCGGCGGTCTCCGGGCTCCAGCGGGCGATGCGCTCGACGTCGTCGCCGGTGATCTCGAAGCCGTCGCACTGCCTGAGGGCGGCCTCGAGCAGGATGCGGATCGAGTACGGCAGCCGGCTCACCGGTGCCACCCCCTCCTCTTCCAGCTTCCCTATGCGGTAGTAGGCCCACTCCCCGCCGGCGGCGGTCAGGGTGGCCCGGGCCCCGAACTGGTTCTCTGCATCGGTCATGTCGGTTGCTCCTCGCCGCGGCGAAAAGCCGCGGAAACGTCCTCGCGTACGGACCGCCTCCAGTGAACGGGCGGCCTTCAGTGAACGGGCAGGTAGCGGTCGCGCTCCCACTGGCTGACCGAGTCGTGGTACTCCCGCCACTCCTCCCGCTTGCACTCGATGTAGTAGTCGGCGTACTCCGCGCCGAGCGCCTGCTTTACGACCTCGTCCTGCTCGAGACAGTCGCAGGCCTCGCTCAAGGTCGCCGGCAGAAAGTCGATGCCGCGCGCCCGCAGCTCGGTCTCGGGGACCTCGTAGAGGTTGTCGTCGTTGCGCTGGCCCGGGTCGGTTCCGTTGTCGATGCCGTCGAGCCCGGCCGCCAGCAGCGCCGCGCAGGCGAGGTAGGGGTTGGCGGCGCCGTCGACGCAGCGGTTCTCGATGCGCCCCGGTCCCGGGATGGGGATCATCTGGGTGCGGTTGGAGCCGCCGTAGGTGACGTAGACCGGGGCCCAGGAAGCGCCCGAGCGCGGGCGGTTGCGCACCAGCCGCTTGTAGCTGTTGACCAGGGGCGCGCTTACCGCGGCCAGGGCGCGGGCATGGGCGAGGATGCCACCCGTGAAGTGGTAGGCCATCTGCGACAGGCCGGCCTGGTCGTCGAGGTCCTCGAACAGGTTGGTGCTGTTGTCGAGGTCCCAGAGGCTCATGTGGTAGTGGGCGCCCGAGCCGGTCAGGTCGGAGAAGGGCTTGGGCATGAAGGTCGCCAGCAGGCCCCGCTCCTCGGCGAGCACCTTGACCATCCAGCGGTAGAAGGTGTGGCGGTCGGCCGTCTCCATCGCCGTCGCGTAGTGCCAGTTGATCTCGAACTGGCAGTTGGCGTCCTCGTGGTCGTTGGCGTACGGCCCCCAGCCCAGATCCTGCAGGTGGCGGATCAGGGTGGTCATGAAATCGAAGTTGCGGTTCAGGGTGACCAAGTCGTAGCAGGGCTTGTCGAGCACGTCGAGGGGGTCGTACGGGCGGCAGGTGCCGTCCTCGTCCCGCGCCAGCAGCAGGAACTCCGCCTCGACGCCGACGTTGAACAGCAGCCCGCGCTCCCGGGCCCGGTCGAGCTGCCGCTGCAGGATCGTGCGCGGGCAGTAGTCGTACGGCTCTCCTTCGACCTCGACGTTGCCGGCGACCCAGGCCATCTCGCGGCGCCAGGGCAGGACGGTCAGCGAGTCGAAGTCGGGGATGTTGGCCAGCTCCGGGCTGTGCGGACCCTGGTTCATGTTGCCCGCGGCGAAGCCGGCGAAGCCGGCCCCTTCCGAAGCCATCTCGTCGAGGTTGGAAACGGGCACGAGCTTGGCCTTGGGGGCTCCGCCCATCTCTACGAAGGAGCAGAGGAAGAACTCGATCCCCCGGTCCGCTGTCAGTGCGCGCACTTCATCGACGTTCATGACGATCTCCCTTGTGTTGTTTTTTGATTTTCAAACCTGTGCGTCTCCGGGTGTCCGCGGCAACGTCCGTTTGCGCCGCGGCCCCCCTTGCTCCCGCAGTCAGAACCCTCGGCGGTCAAAGCGGGCTCAGCGCCCGCAGGTCCCGCAGACCGAGCGGCGCGACCGCGAACTCCGCCCCCGCCTGCATCAGGGTGTCCCAGAGGTAGGCGCCGAGGGACCTGCCGCCGATGAGGGAGTACGAGGGAAGGCCGCCGAGGTCGCCGCGGACGATCAGCTGCCTCGTCTTCGCGACGCTGCTCTGGCGCGCGTCGCCGTCGAGGAACCGCCGCGGGTCGAAGTCGAGCCCGCAGACCTTGGACAGCAGCTCCGGGGCGGCCGGTCCGACCAGGCGCAGCTCGCTGCGGCCGTGGGTGAGGTCGGTCGCTGCGGCCCCTGCATTTTCCGAAGCCCCCGGTTCCCGGCGCAGGCGGTCCAGCGCCGCGGCGGCCTCCGCGGGGGCGGTGCTTATGAAGAACAGGTCCCGGCGCAGGCGGCAGACGCGGCCAGGCCCCGGGGTCTCGACGGTTGCGCTCTTCCCCACCGCGAGGGGCGGGGCGGAAAAGGCGGCGCCAACCAACCCTTCGGCGTCTTCACCCTGAACCTGGAGCTTGCCGTTGGCCGACTCGTCGGCGATCGCCACCCCCCGGGAAGCGGCATCCTGCCCGGCTTCGGGGAAACGCTCGGCCACCTGCCAGCGGTCCTGCCGGGCGAACTCCGCGTCGAGCGGCTGCAGGCGGTAGTGAAGGGGTGAGAGGGCGGTCGCGGACATGGTCAGTTCTCCGGCCTTGCGCCGGCCGGGTTCCAGGGGGTGCCCGATTCCGTGAGGAAGAACACTGCGGTCAGCTCCTCAGGCGCTCGCCGGCCGGGTCGTAGAACGGGCCGTGGTGGACGCGGGCTTCCGCCAGCCTGCCGCCGCAGTCGATGCGGAAGGTCTCCCTCTCACGGGCGGCGACGTCGGCCGGCAGCCAGCAGAGGCCGATGGTGTCCCCGAGGGTGGGGCTGACGCGGCAGGAGGTCACCCAGCCGATGATCTCCGGCCTGCCGCGGCCGTTGCTCCCGACGATCTGCATCCCCTCCTCGGGCACTGGGTTCCGCTCCTTCATCACGAAGCCGGTGAGCCGCTGCCGCGGTCCCTCCGCGGCGACCCGCGCCAGGGCCCGCTTCCCGAGGAAGTCCGGCTTCTCGAGCTTGACCGCCCAGGCGGCGTCGGCGGCGATCGGGTCCGACAGCGCGTCGGTGTCCTGGCCGACGATGACGTGGCCCTTCTCGAGACGCAGAACGCGCTGGGCCTCGACGCCGAAGGGCCGGACGCCGAGTTCCTCCCCGGCCTCGAGGAGCCGCTCCCACAGGTAGCGGGCGAACCCGGCCGGGCAGTGGATCTCGTACGACAGCTCGCCGGTGAAGCCGATGCGCAGCAGCAGGCAGGGCACCCCGGCGACCTCGGCGCGGCGCGCCCGCATGTAGGGGAAGCGGCCGTTGGCGAGGTCGCGTCCGGTGAGCCGGGAAAGCAGCTCCCGCGAGCGCGGACCGGCAAGATTGAAGGCGGCGTTGGCTTCGGTCAAGTCGGCGACCTGCACCCCTTCTCCCCACCCTGACTGGCGCCACCACTCGATCCACTCCAGCACGTTTCCCGCCCCCGCCGAGGTCGTGCTCATGTACCACTCCCGGTCGGAGAGGCGGGCGCAGACCCCGTCGTCGATGACCACCCCCTCGTCGTTGCACATGATGCCGTAGCGCACCCGCCCGCGGCGCAGGTCGCGCCACTGGTTGACGTAGAGCCGGTCCAGCAGCCCGGGCACGCCCGGGCCGGTGAGCTGCAGCTTGCCTAGGGGGCTGACGTCGATGAGGCCGGCGCGCTCGCGCACGGCGCGAACCTCTGCGGCCGGGTCTCCGTACTGCTCGGGACGCAGCCACAGCCCTGCCACCATCATGCGGGCGCCGTTGTCGAGGTGCCACTCGTGCAGCGGCGACACCTGCACCGGGTCCATCCGCTGCCCGGCGAGGGCGCCGAGAGTCACCGGGACCACCGGCGGCCGGGAGGTCGTCCTGCCGAGGTCCGCGACGGGGCGGCCGAGCTCCCGTGCGGCCTGCTCGAGGCTGTTGAGGGCGCACATCTTCCCCTGGCAGGGCCCCATCGACACGGTGGTGTAGCGCTTCAGCAGCTCGACGCTGTCGTACCCCTCGGCGATGGCGGTGGCGACGTCCTCGTCGGTGACGTCCTCGCACAGGCAGACGAAGCGCTTGCCGGGGCAGGGCGGCAGCGGGGCCGGGGGCTCCCCGGAAGCCGCCGGTGGCGGCGCCGCGGGAGATCGGGCCGCACCCCGCCCGGCGGCGGCAGATGCCGTCGGCGTCCCGTATGGAGAAACGGAGCCCTGCCAGCGGGGAGATGAGGCGCGGGCCGAAGCCCAGGCCGCCGACGGGGCCGCCGCGGGGCGGGCGGCCGCGGCCTTCGCAGGCGCTGCGGATGCAGGCGCTTCGACCCGCGCCTCATCTCCCCGCTGGCAGGGCTCCGTTTCTCCATACGGGACGCCGAC
>JAPOZF010000142.1:4409-11139 GCA_026706165.1 Gemmatimonadota bacterium | reverse complement strand
GCCGCGGTCGGCCCGCTGCGCCACGCCGACGGCAGTACCCTCTTTTCCCCCGGCGGCTGCCGCATCGACGTGGTGGGGTACGTGAAGACCGAGGCCCCCGGGGAGTACGCCGTCGATTTCGCCGGCTGGTGGCCGGACCCCCTGCTGCCGCGGTCCGGGGTCGCGGCGAGGGCAGGCGAGGCGACGCCGCTGTGGCTGACGTTTGCGACTGCCGATACGACCGCTCCGGGGGTGTACCGGGGTTCGGTCGAGATCTCCGCGGACGGGCAACCGGCCGGTTCCGTGCCGCTTCAGGTGACCGTGCACCATCCCGTTCTGCCCGACTCCACCACGGTCCGCACCGCCTTCTCGCTCTACGACGACATGCTGGAGAAGGTCTACGGGACCGAGACCCGGGCGGGGTCACGAAGTCGCCGCGGCGAAGCCATTTACCTACAATACCGCGACTTCATCGCCGCGCACCGGCTCAACGTCACCCACCTGTACCGGCGCTCGCCGCCGGGCGGGCAGGAGCTGGCCGAGCTCGCCGCGCGCCGCCGGTTGAACGCCGCCAACCTCGTAAACCTGCGGGCCCGCGAATACACGGAGCAGGAGCTGGCCGCCATCGCCGACAGCCTGGAGGCGACGGTGCGGTTCCTGCGCTCCCGGGGTTTGCTGCACCTGGCTTTCATCTACGGCTTCGACGAGGCGACCGCGGCGGACTTCGACAATCTCGGGGCCGCCTTCGGGTACATGAAACGGCGTTTCCCGGACGTGAAGACGGCGACGACGGCGAAGGATCCGAGCTACGGCCTGGAGAGCGGCCTCGACGAGGTCGTCGATATCTGGGTGCCGCTGACCGCGCTCTACGACGAGGACGCAGCCGCGGCCGCCCGCGCCCGGGGCAAGGAGGTCTGGTGGTACATCTGCATCGATCCCACGGCTCCGTTCGCCAACTGGTTCGTCGAGTACCCGCTGCTCGAGGCGCGGCTGCTCTGGTGGATGACCTGGCGCCGGGGGGTGACCGGGTTTCTCTACTACACTCTCAACCGCTGGCCCGGCGGGGAGGGGCCGCTGGGCACCGCCGCGGGATCGAACAGGACCGGCTGGGACCCCGCCTCGTTCGGGACCGCCAACGGCGACGGCTGTCTGATCTATCCGGGGGAGGAGGGCCCGGTGTCGTCGCTCCGGTTCGAGAACGTCCGCGACGGCATCGAGGATTACGAGCTGCTGCAGATGCTGAGCCTGCGGAAAGGGGACGCCGGTGCCGCGGGCCGGCGGCTGTGCGCCCGGCTGATGCGCTCCCTTACCGACTTCACCGGGGACCCGGGGGAGTTCATGTCCACGCGGCGGCAGCTGCTGGAAGAGCTCGACCGCCTCGCAGCCGGAAGTGAAAGTGGTTTTGAAGAGTAAGCCCGGGCAGCCGGGATGCTGGCGGCCGAGGGGGAGCTTGCGTGTGTCGGACCCGCACCAGATGGGATACAGTCTGAAGTTCCCGGCCAGCCGGGATCTTCGCCGCACCGGGAGACGCTGGCGTGCCGGACCCGGAGGATGGAGCCGGACCTTCAGGATGACCAGGGGAACAGCTCGAGGTATTGGACCGTAACCAGACGAGCCGCCGCGGCCCGCGGCGGTTTCGCACACATTTCCACACAAACAGGAGAGACAGGAGATGTACAGAGTAGGAGTAATCGGCTGCAGGGGGATCGGAAACCGCCATGCCCGGGGCGCGGACGGGCTCGACAACGCCGAGGTGGTGGCCGGATGCGACCTCGTCGAAGAGCAGCGGCAGAGCTTCGAGGAGGAGTTCCGGCCGACGAACCCCGGCCTGAAGATGTACAACGACTACCGCGAGATGCTCGATGAGGCCAGGCCCGACATCGTCACCATAGCCACCGGGGACAACGCCCACGCGACCATGGCGGTGGACGCGGCCGAAGCCGGGGTGAAGGGGATCTTCTGCGAGAAGCCGCTGGCGACCACCCTCGCCGAGGCCGACCGCATGGTCGCGGCCGCCGAGGCCAGCGGCACCCTGCTGTCCGTAGACCACACCCGCCACTGGTACCCCCTCTGGCACCACTGCCAGGAGTTGGCGGCCGAAGGGGCCATCGGCGAGGTGCGCAGCGTCGTGCTGCTGTTCCACAGCTCCCGCTCGATGCTGTTCCGCAACGGCACCCACATGCTCGACGCCGTCATGTGGTTCGCCGGGGGCCGCCCGCAGTGGGTCGTCGCCGAGCTCGAAGACGGGTATGAAGAGTACGGGGAGTACCGCGGGGACGGCGGCCACGATCCGGCCACCGAGCCGAGCGCCAACGCCCTGATCCGCTTCGACAACGGGGTGCGCGGGGTGTACCACGGGGACAAGCAGGCCCAGCGGCGGACCGAGTTCATCGTCAGCGGCACGGAGGGGCGCCTCCTGATCGAGGGGGAGAATGCCTTCCTCGACCGCGGCGAGCAGCGCGAACCGGTTGCGGCGCCGCAGTGGGAGTTCGAGGGGATCGAAGCCGGGGTCCGCGAGCTGGTCAGCGTCCTCGACGGTGAAGGGGAGCTCTCCTGCACCGGCCGCGACGGCCTGGCGGTCGTCGAGATGATGCTCGCCTGCCTGCAGTCGCAGGTCCGCGGCAACGTCCGCGTTCCCATTCCCCTGGAGCGGTCATGAGCGCCGGCGGGAGGGCGGAACCCCTGCGAATCCTGTCGATCGGCGCCCATCCCGCCGACATCTTCGACCAGTCCGGCCGCGCCATGGCCCATCACGCGGCGCGCGGCGACTGGGTGGGATGCGTGGTGCTGACCCACGGCGCCCGGGTGCACGACGCCGTGATCAGCGACGGGATGTTCCACCGCGAAGAGGTCCCCGAGGCAGAGGACCTTGAAGCAACTGATGGCGGAGCGCTCCGACGTCAAGGCGGAAGAGGTGCGCAGGGCCTGCAGTTCCCTCGGGGTCGAGGAGGTCCGCTTTCTCGGGATCGACGACGCCGTGCTGATGGTGACCGAGGAGGCGGTGCGGACCGTCGCCCGCCTGCTCCGGGAGCTCAAGCCCGACATCGTGCTGACCCACTTCCCCAGGGAGGGAGACGGCAAGACGAACGCCCACGCCACCGCCGGGCAGATCGTCATGCACGCGCTGTCCAACGCCGCCGGGGTCGACCCGGGGGACCGGCGTCCGCCCCACAAGGTTGCCCAGGTCTTCTTCTTCGGCTGCGGGGGAGCGCCCCTGCCGCGCGACGTCTGGGGCTCAGAAGGCGGGTACTACAACGACCTGTTCATCGACATCACCGACGTCGTCGACAGGAAGCTCGCCGCCCTCGACGCCCTGGTCAGCCAGGGGTACGGCGGCGCCTACGCGCGCAAGCGCATCGAGACCAGCGACGGGGCTTTCGGGCAGGCCGGGGGCTGCGCCTACGCCGAGGGGTTCATCAGGATGTCGGCGGAAACCCGCTACTGGTTCCCGGTCACCGAACGCGCCATGGAGCTGGCGCGGGCTTCTGATCACGAGGTGATCGGGCAGACCTCCTACAGGATCTCGACGGACTGAAACCGGGGCCGAGCCCCTACTGGGCGAGGGCGCGCTCGACGTCGATGCGGCCGGCCGCAGCCGCCCTGCGGAAGAGCTCGACCGAGTCGCGCACCCCGTCGGCGAGGGACCGCCAGCGGATGCCGGGGATGTCGGCGCTCAGCTGGGAGTCGTCGACCTCGGAGGGATGGGGCAGGGCCGCCGGATCGAAGCTGATGCTGCCCCTGGCGCCTGGAACCGCCTCCTCGATGGCGGCGACGATATCCCGCATGTGGGCGGTGCTGCCGCCGAGGTTGTAGACCGGTGCCCCTTCGAGCCGGGTGCGCGCCGCCAGGATCATCGCCGCGGCGACGTCCTCGGCGTGGTGGTAGACGAGGGTGCCCCCGTAGGTGATGCGGTACTCGCGGCCGAGGGCGGCGGCGAGCATCGCCTTGGTCGGAGTCGAGGTCCAGCCTTGGTCCCTGCCCGGGCCGTACACCACGCAGGGCCTCAGGCCGATCGACGGCAGCTGGTTCTCGCGCCAGTACACGGCCGCGGTCCCCTCGTTCGCCTGCTTGAAGACCCCGTACAGGGTCGGCGGCGTCAGCGGCGCGTCGTGGGCTATCGGTCCCGGGGGGTAGTTTTCCGGATCGCCGTACACTCCGAAGGAGCTGGCGAAGGCGACTCCGCGCACCTGGTCGGCGCGGCGCCGGGCGGTCTCGAGGACGACGGTCGTGCCGACGACGTTCACCGCGGCCCCGGCCACCGGATCGGCGCGCACCAGGGGGACCTGCAGGGCGGCGAGGTGAACGATGTGGGTGATGCCGTTTTCGGCGACGACGCGGTCGAAGGCCGCCGCGTCGGTTATGTCGCCGGTCTCCATGTGAACGGCGGCCATCTCCCCGTCGTCCATCGCCAGCCGCAGGCGATGGGGGTCCCCGCCCAGGTCGTAGGTCCAGACCGGAACCCCCTCGGCGACCAGGAGGCGGGCGGCCCAGGCTCCGACGCAGCCGTAGGCGCCGGTGATCAGGAATCGTTCAGAGCTCATTCATCTACTCCAGGGAAACCCGGCAGGGTGGGGAACCACTTCTTGAAGGTCAGGTGCGGCCGGCCCCGGGCACGGGTGCGGGTTCGGCGCGAGGACCGCCCTGCGAAGACGGAGGAATGCGCCCCGGCCGCCGGCGCCGGGGAGGAACATAAGCGACCGCGGGCGCTCAGTCAGCCGCGGCGCCCAGAGCCCGGCGAAGGGCGGCGAGGACGGCGCGGGGGGACGCCCAGCCGCGGGCGAGAAGGGCCTTCTTCCCCGAACCTGCCGGCGATTCGAGCAGCAGGGTGGGAAACTCGCGCACCCCGAGCCGCCGGCGGGTCTCGAAGTCCCGCTGCAGCTGCGCCTCGACCTCGGGGGAGGCGATATCCCGCTCGAAGCGGACCGCGTCGAGCCCGAGTTCCTCCGCGAGGCCGGTGAGGGTCTCGAGGTCGGAGGGATTGCGGGCCTCGGCGTAGTAGGCGCGCTGGACGGCCCGGAACATCGCCGGCCCCGAGTCCTGCTGCCGCGCCGCCAGGACCGCCCTGCAGGCCGGGTAGGTGGAACGCCGGGGGAGGCAGCGCTCCCAGAAATCCCAGTTGAAGGAGGCACCGGTCTCGGACTCGACGGCGCGCCAGTTCTCCTGCACGTAGGCGCGCACCTCCGGTGCCATCGGTTCGTCGGAGTCGGGGGCAAGGCCCCCCATTACGTAGCGCAGGGGGACCTCGGCAGGCAGCTCCGCCTCGACCGCGGCGAGGGCAGGGGCGAACCCCCAGCACCAGGAGCACATCGGATCGGCGATAAAAAAGACTGTACCGGGCATCTCAAACCTCCGGGCTGACTGAGTACAACCGCATAAAAAACAAGACATAGGCCTAGATTTTCGCTTGACAAGCAGACGGTATGAAAGTAGTATTGGGCTGTTCAAAACAAAAAGCCGGTCATCCTTCGACGGTGGCGAGCTTTTTGCGGGCCGGCAGGACAGAGGCGATCCTGTCGGCCTTTTCTTTTCCTTGACTTTCCCCGGGCCGATTCGTAGGATTTGGCCAATCCCCACGATCGACGCCGGGAGCGATTCCGGCGCCGATTTCACCCGGAAACGGGTGGGGGCGTCCGGCAGGGCCGCCTCGTGCCGGATGCCAGTTCGCCGGACGGACATTTACTCCCCCGTCCGGCCCTTTTCCCCGACAGGAGGCAACCTTGGTTGCCTCCTGTTGTTTTGTACGGCGGTCTCTGGCTGCCCTTCCTGCCCGCCGCGCCCCCCGGAAGCTCTACCCCGCCCTGTGCTCCATCCCGCCCGCATTGCACCCGCGTCGGCCGCGGCTGGCCCGGCTGCCTGATCCCCGGCCTCCGCGCCGCCCGGGATCGGCCGCTGCTTCCGCCCGCCCAATCCGCTACACCTTGCAACGGCAACGCCGGAGCGGCTGTATTTCATTCCACTGCAACCTGTTGCAGGAGCAGGCGGGCGGCTTTCCCAGGCCTCCGGCATCCGGTTGCCCCCGCCGCCGCGATTGAGAACAGCAGGCGTCCTCGCTATTATCTGCCCCTTCGCGGCGGGACGTATGGCTGCCGCAAGTGCTTCCCAGGGAGACGGCAACCGTGCAAGCGGCGTTCTACGAGGGCGGAAAGAAGATCGGGGTGGGGCCGTGCGAACCGGTGGCGCCGGGGCCCGGACAGGTCAGGGTCGAGGTCGCCTGGTGCGGCGTGTGCGGAACCGACCTGCACATCTTCCAGGGCCACATGGACCAGCGCGTGGGCACGCCGTTGGTGATCGGCCACGAGATGTCGGGGACGGTCGCCGAGACCGGTCCAGGGGTCGACGGCTGGGGCCCGGGGGACGGCGTCGTGGTGCGGCCGCTGGAGCCGTGCCACAACTGCCCGGCCTGCCGCCGCGGACACGGGCACATCTGCCAGAACCTCAACTTCATCGGCATCGACAGCCCCGGGGCCTTCCAGGCTTCCTGGACGGTTCCCGCCCACACCCTGCACCGGCTGCCGGACGGCATCTCGATGGAGCTTGCCGCCCTGATCGAGCCGCTCGCCGTGGCCTGCCACGACGTGCGTCTCGGCGAGGTGAAACCGGGGGAACGGGCGGTAGTCATCGGCGGCGGCCCGATCGGCACCCTGGTCGCCCTGGTCTGCCGCCACGCCGGGGCCGAGGTGCTGCTGGCGGAGGTCAACCCGTTCCGGGTGGAGTTCGCCCGCGGCCTCGGTTTCGGGTCCGTGGACCCCCG
>JAPOZF010000142.1:0-4399 GCA_026706165.1 Gemmatimonadota bacterium | reverse complement strand
CGACGATGCGGCCCCGCGTGCGCACCAGCTCCGTCATCACCCGCGACCTCGCCGGGGCGGTGGAGGAGCACAGCCCCGGGGGCGCCGACGTGCTGTTCGAAGTCTCCGGCACCCAGGAGGGGGCGCGGGTGATGACGGAGCTGGTGCGCACGCGGGGCCGCATCGTCGTCGTCGCCATCTTCGCCGATCCGCCGCGGATCGACCTGTTCCGCTTCTTCTGGCGCGAGCTGAGGCTGTGCGGGGTGCGCGTGTACGAGCCGGAGGACTACGACGCGGCGATAGCTATGGTCGCCTCGGGGGAGCTGCCGCTGGAGCGCCTGATCTCGGCGCGCCGGGGGCTCGGCGACCTGCAGGGCGTCTTCGAGGAGATCGAGGCGGGCGGCGAGCTGATGAAGGTTCTGATCGACACACAAGGAGAGTGAAGGACATGGGAAAAGTGCGCATGGCCCAGCTCGGCATCGGGCACGGGCACGCGGCCGGAAAGATGCGTTCCATGAGGACTAACCCCGGCGTCGAGGTCGCCGGGGTCTTCGAGCCGGAAGAGGAGGACCGCCGGAGGTTAGCCGACAACCCGGAGTACGAGGGCCTGCACTGGTACGACAGCGCCGGGGAGATGCTCGCCGACGACAGCATCGTTGCCGTCGCCTCGGAGGGGCGCAACTCCAACAGCCTCGACCAGACGGAGCAGATCGTCGCCGCCGGCAAGCACGCCTGGTACGACAAGCCGGCCGGCGACGACTACCGGCAGTGGGAGCGGGTGATCGCCGCGGCCCGCGCCGGCGACCTCGTCGTGCAGATGGGGTACATGCTGCGCTACAACCCGATTTTTCAACAGGTGACGGAGTGGGCGCGCTCGGGGTTCCTCGGCGACGTCTTCTCGGTGCGGGCCCACATGTCGACGAGCGTCCCGCCCCAGGCGCGCCGGCGCATCGCCGAGGCCCACCGCGGCGGCATCCATTACGACCTCGCCGGCCACATGCTCGACCAGGTCGTCTGGATGCTGGGGCGCCCGCAAAAGGTCACCGCCTTCCTGCGCAACGACACCGGCGAGGTCCCGGAGTTCAGCGACAACACCGTCGGCGTGTACGAGTTCGAGAATGCCGTCGCCGTCGTCGACATCGCCGCCATGGAGACGTCGCCGATGGCGCGCCGCTTCGAGGTCTACGGCACCCGCGGCAGCGCCATCATCGTCGAGCCGTTCGAGCCCGGCGACCGGGTGCGGCTCTGCCTCGACGAGGACCGCGGCGGCTTCCGCAAGGGGGCCCAGACCGTCGAAATGGAGGGCCGCGAGCGCCAGGGCTGCTACGACGAGGAGCTGGCCGCGTTCCTGGCGGCGGTCACCGGCGAGCGCGAGCCGGACCGGCCGTACGAGCACGAGCTGCTGGTCCAGGAGACCCTGATGCGGGCGGTCGGGGGCTGAGGGAGCCATCCGGCGGCGGCGCGGTGCGATGAAGCGGCTGCGCATCACCATTCCCGCCGGGACAGCGGCTGCCGATCTCGCGGATTTTCCGGTGGTGGTGAAGCTCCCGGAGGGCGCGGCGGCAGCCGGCCTCGCGTTCACCGACTCCAGCGGCAGGGAGCTTCCGTGGGTCTGGTTCGGAACCCCCGGGGAATCCCTGGTCCGGGTGCTGCTGCCCGGGGTGGCCGCGGCGGCCGACACCGGCTTCTTCGCCGTGCCCGGCGGCAGCGGTTTCAATGGTCCCGAAGACCCGTTCACCCGGAGCTGCCGGTTCCCCGCTTCAGGAGAATCCGCCTGGGCGACGGACAAATCGAGCGGGGGGAACGGCGGGGGCAGCGCCCTGACCGTCGAGTCCTGGATCCGCGCCGGGGAGTCCCGCGCCGAACAGATGCAGGTGATCGCCTCGCAGTGGCCCCTGGCGCCCGCTCTCGAGCGCTTCGCCACCTACGACGCCGGCGCCACCGACGGCCTGGAGACGCGGGGGTTCTTCGGGGCGATGTGCGACGGCCGCTACGTCTACTTCTCGCCGCAGTGCAACACCACCGGGCGCCACGGCACGGCGCTGCGCTACGACACTCACGGCGGCTTCGACGACCCGGGAAGCTGGTCGGCCCGCGACGCCGGCAGGACCTCGGGGCTCGACACCACCGGGTACTACGGGGTCGTTTGCGCCTGCCGCTACGTCTACTACGCGCCGCGCCACAACAGCGCCGGGCAGCTCCACTCCGCCATGCTGCGCTACGACGCCGGCAACGGCGACTTCCGCGACCCGGCCGCGTGGGCGGCGTTCGACCTCGGGCTGGGGCGCTCCTCCCAGGGGTGCGCCTTCGACGGCCGCTACATCTACTACGTCCCCGGATACGACGGGAACGGCGGCGGGAGCGGGCTGGTGATCCGCTACGACACGGCGGCGCCGTTCGCCGAGGCGGACAGCTACGAGACCTGGGACGCGGGGAACACCGGCGGGGTGGAATGCTCCTGCTACGACGGGGCGGTGTTCGACGGCCGCCACGTCTACTTCGCCCCCCTGAGCCGCCGCGGCAACATGCTGCGCTACGACACCCGCCTGCCCTTCGCCGACCCGGGAAGCTGGGAGGCCTGCGACATCGGCGGCGCTACCGATCCGCCGATCGCCATGTGCGTCGGGGCGGTGTTCGACGGCAGGTACGTCTACTACGTTCCCTACGGCGACAACACCGCGGTGGTGCGCTTCGACACCGAGGCTCCGTTCGAAGCCGGCGCGGGCTGGGAGTCGCGCGACGTCGCCGGAACCTCCGGACTGGACTGCCGCGGCTTCGACGGCGCCCTGTTCGACGGGCGCTACGTGTACTTCATCCCCTTT
The DNA here is from genome assembly GCA_026706165.1 of Gemmatimonadota bacterium. The sequence goes on along the minus strand of JAPOZF010000142.1, from coordinate 1,598 downwards.
TACAGCGGCGGCGGCGAGAGCGGCTTCCACTGCGAGCTGCTGCGCTACGACACCAGCATGGAGTTCGCCGACGGGGATGCGTGGAGCGCCGCGGACGGCTCGCTGCTGGCGCCCCCCAATCCCGGCGGCTTCAACGGCGGCGCTTTCGACGGCCGCTTCCTCTACTTCGCGCCCTGGCGCAAGGACGGGGAGCCGGGCGACCCGACCGGGGACGGCTCGATCTTCCCGCACGGGCAGGTGCTGCGCTACGACACCGCCGGCGAGGGGGCGCGGTTCCTGCTGAAGTACATGGACTGCGGGCACAACGGCGGCCTCGGGGCCTCGGTGCCCGGGCCGGTGTTCACCGTCAACACGGAGACCGGTCCGGTGAGCGCCCGGGCAAACTGCAACCCGGGGCCGGGGTGGCATCACGTCGCCGGGGTCTACGACGGGGAGGAGGCGCGGCTCTACATCGACGGGACGCTGGCGGGGACTGCGAAGGGGAAGGGAGACCTCGCGGACGGCAGCGCCGGGGTGGAGGTCGGCGAGCTCGAGGGCTGCAGCCGCCTCGACGGCGAGGTCGCCCACCTGCGGGTCGAGGAGCGCGTCCGCTCCGGCGCCTGGATCCGCGCCGCGGCTGAGAACATGAGGGGGCCCGACGAGTTCGCCCGCGTCAGCGGGGAGGGATGACGAAATGTCCGGCAAGGTGCGTTACGCCGAGATGAGGCCGCAGGAGTTCCGCGAGCGCCTGGGGCGGCGGCCCCTGGCCTACCTGCCCCTGGGAACCCTGGAGTGGCACGGCGAGCAGCTGCCGCTCGGCAGCGACGCCATCATCAGCGAGGGGGTGATGTGCGCGTGCGCCCGCCGTTTCGGGGGGATCGTGCTGCCGCCGATCCACCTCGGACCGGACCGCGCCGCGCTGCAGCCGGACGGCAGCTTCCTGCAGGGGATGGACACGGCGGAAGTGACGGAGCCGAACCGGCAGCTCGACGGCAGCTGCTACTGGGTCTCGCAGGGGCTGTTCTTCCCCCTCGTCGACGCCGTCCTCGAGCAGGTGAAGCGGGCCGGTTTCAGGGCGGTCTTCGCCGACGGCCACGGCCCCTCGCGGCGCTCCTGGGTGACCCACCTGGAGGAGCGCAAGGCGCGCTTCGGGCTCGAGCTGCTCGGGGTCACCGCAGAGGTGGCCGGGGAGTGGAAGAGCCAGATCGACCACGCCGCCCGCAACGAGACGTCGCTGGTGATGGCCTTGAGGCCGGAGCTGGTCGACCTCGGGGCCCTGGACCCCGACCGCGGGGTCTGGCCCCAGGGGGTCGGCGGCGAGGACCCGCGCGACGCCACCGCCGATCACGGGCGCGACTGCATCGAACATTCGGTCGGGCTGGTCGGGCGCATGCTGGAAAAGGCGGGCCTGTAGCGGCCGGGGGCCGGAGCAGGAACGAGGGCGGGCCTGTAGCGGCCGGGGGCATAGGCAGGAACCAGGGCGGGCCAGTAGCGGCCGGGCCCATAGGCAGGACAATCGAGGGCGGGTGTGTAGCGGCCAGGGGCAAGCGGGAGAGGAACAGGGCCGCCGGCAGCAGGAGGCATCCCGCCCGAAACATTTCACGGAAAGCATTCAATGC
>JAPOZF010000345.1 GCA_026706165.1 Gemmatimonadota bacterium | reverse complement strand
CAGTGCTCGGAGTGCTCGCGGAAGAAGTTCTGGAACGCCGTCAGCAGTGCGACTGCGTTCAACCGCCCATCGGCATCGACGTACCAGGCTGCGTCCTGGACAAGGCCGGACTGGGCGGCGTAGGTCAGTTCGCGCGGAACGACTTCGGCGTAGATGGGATTGGCGATGCGGAGCGGGTCGTCCCGGGCGATCAAGCCCAGGTCGCGGACATACTCGAGGTCGCGAGCCGAAAACGCGCCTTGCTCCACCCCGCTCAGAAGCGGCTCCACGACGCGCCGCACGCGGTCTTCCTGCAGCTTGTCGGCCAACTGGTCGAGGTGCGTTTCCCGGCGCAGGATGAGCTGCTCTTGCGCCTGGCGGACCGCCTCGGGGGTGACCGGACGGTCCCGGGCGGCCTCAGCGCCGTCCCGGAAGCAGGTTTCGTCGGCCAGCGCGTTGACCAGCCACGGCTGCCCCTGGGTCTGCTTCCAGATTGCGTCCAGGGCCTCGGGCATGAACACCTGCCCCGACTCCTCGGTGTGCTGGGCAAGCAGCGCGCGCACCTCCTCTCGCGAGAAGTCGCCCAGACGGAAGGAGCGCGCCTTGATGTTGAAGGCGCTGCCGCCTGCGATTACCGCATTGGCCGAGCGGGAATGGATGCGGTAATCCCGTACGTCGCGCACCCCGCACAGCACCACGCTTTGCGGAAAGCCCTCCGGACGCAGGTCGTAGCCGGCGCGCAACTGACGCAGCACCGACAGCAGCGAATCCCCCATCAGCGCGTCGATTTCGTCGATGAGCAGCACCAGGGGTTTGGGAGCGGCCTCCGCCCAGCGCGTCAACGCCTCGCGCAGGGCACCCGGTCCGAACTCGGCGAAAATCCCGGACCATGCCCCGGACAGAAAGTCATCGCCCGCCAGACGCGCCCGGGTCGCCAACTCGCCCAGAACGACACGCACCGCCTGCTCCACGTCTTCGCGCAGGGCTTGAGCACCCTCGATGTTGACATACACGCAACAGTAGGCCCCCCCGGCGTTGAGCAGGTCGCGCAACGCCAGCAGGGCAGAGGTCTTGCCCGTCTGCCGGGGGGCGTGCAGGACGAAGTACTTCTCGTCCCGGACCAGTCCGAGCACTTCGGCCATATCGAGGCGTTCCAACGGCGGGATGCAGTAGTGCCTTTCAGGCTTGATGGGGCCGCTCGTGTTGAAAAAGCGCATCAGGCAGGTATTCTCGTTCTATCTCCGGGCGCGCCGACAACGGCGCGGGGATAGTTGACCAAAGGCAGAGCAGTCGGGGCGGAGGAGCCGTCAACCAGTGATAAGATACTCCAGGAAGCGGCGGCGTTGGAGGGCTTGGGGAAGTCCGTTCCGGGCGCGGCGGGTTTTCCGGAGCGGCGTCCGCGCAGGGAGGAATAGGAGCGGTGGGGGCGGGCGAACCGGGCAGGGGCGGACCGGTTCAGAGGGTCAGTCGTCAGGCCAGTCGGGGAGCAGGAGCAGGCAGGGAGCCGGACCTGGTCCGGCGTAACGGCTAATCGATCTCCAGGGCGGCCTTGATCCGGCCCCATGAGACCGACTCGACCGCGGAGTCACCCGGTCCTGCCCGTTCAGGGCCCAGCAGGATGCCGTCGATATACCCATCCGCTCGAAGAAACGCCATGTCCAAAGCAGGGAGGTTGTCTGCAGTAACCTCGGTCGGCACGGAGGGCCCCATGGCTTCGGGTGTCCAGGTCACCCCGTGCTCCCCCGATTTCTCCCGGTCTGCCACTCCAACAGCGAAGCCCACAAACTGCCCAGCAGACCGATCGCTGACCACGATCTCTTCCGGGTTGTGCTGTCCCGCCCAGCTGTCCAGGGGCGTGACGTACAGCTCGATGACGCTGACGGTCGGGTTTTCTCCAGCTACTCCACCTCCCCCATGTGCAAGGGGAGGCAGGGTAACCCAGGCGAATTCTTCCCTCTGCTCAGGGAAGTAATACCTCGGGAAAGGGAGGTCGACAACAGGACCGCTGGCCGTGCGGGCGATCGCCCAGTAAGTCTGGGTGTTGCCATGTGCATCGAGCCAGCCTTCCTCCGAGCACGATGAGCAACCCGCACCGCCGCTGTGGTCTCCGTCCAATGCCAGCGCGATACAGTCCTGCAGAATAATCGCCGATGAAGCGGGCGACTCCGAGTTGTAATCGTGGTCGTTCTTGTAATCGTCGTCGCTTCCCAGGAAGGCCACGTAGAAGCGGGCAGGGTCGTCGTGCCAGGCCAGCCAGATGCGGAAGTCCAGATTGGACGGATCAGGTTTCGTCCCCATCTCTTCTTCGGTGAAATCCAGCATGGTCATGGTCGGTTCGCCGATCAGTTCTTCCCACTCGTCAACCAGGCCGTCCTCGAGATCGATCCTCTCCACCATCCCGTCGCTGAGGTCAGCGATGGGGTACACCCGGTCGCCGACGTGGGCGCCGGCGGACACGGCCAACGACAGGAGCAGGCCGAGAGCTGGGTGACAAAGTTTTATGATCGGGTTGCGGCTCATCCTTCACCTCCGTTGACAGGGGCTGCAGATGGAATCGTCGAAGCGACTATAGCGAAGTAAGCAAGGTCCCCCAAACGAAAGAGGTGGGTGTGGGATGGCCGGTACGCCGTCTGATCCATTGCCGGTTCTTCCCGCCCCCGGCGGGCAAGGGTCACCCCCGGGAGGCGCGGATTTCGCTGCGGAGCCTGTCGGTTTCCTCTTCGAGCACGGCGAAGCCTTCATCGAGGGCCACCCCGTATTCGCGGCGCGCCGACTGCGGCGTGACCTTGCCGTTGCGGACGTCGCGGGCGACCTGCTCCGGCTCCCTCTCCAGCGGGTCGCCCCAGCCGCCGCCGCCCGGCTGCCGGTGGTAGAGGCTCTCGCCCGCCCCGAGCCGGGTCGAGATCATGGTGGGAAGCACCTCTTCTCCCCCGGGCCCGCGCCGGATCGAGTTCGACGTAGATCCCGGCAGGCCGCCGTACAGTCCGTACGGGGGGTGGTCGCGGCGGTCGGAGCGGATCGCGAGGTGGGCGTCGTCCCTCAGCAGGGTCCACTCGCGCTCGATGGCCATGCCGCCGCGGTACTTGCCGGCGCCGCCGCTGTCGTCGACGAGGCCGTAGCGCTCGATGCGGAGCGGGTACTCCGACTCCGCCTGCTCGACCGGGACGTTGCTGGCGACGTTGGCGGGGTTGGTGATGCCGTCGATACCGTCGCGGTCGGGGCGTCCGCCCCAGGTCCCGCAGATGAGCTCGAAGTAGACGTAGGGGGACTTGTCCTCGTGCTCGCCGCCGATGATCACCAGCGAGTTGCCCCCCTCGCCGGCGGCCATCACCCGGTCCGGCACGATCCCCGACAGGGCCCCGAACATGGTGTCGACGAGGCGGAAGCCGGTGATCCCGCGCATCGACGAGGCCGCGGGCATCACCCCGTGGACCACGGTGCCCGGCTCGGTGACGATGCGGATGGGGCGGAACATGCCGGCGGTGTTGGGGATCTCCTCGCGGAACACCGAGCGCACGCAGAGGTTGGCGACCGACGCGGTGAAGGAGAGGGAGTTGTTGATCGCCCCGGGGGCCTGCGGGTCGGTACCGCGGAAGTCGGCGGTGAGGGAGTCCCCCTCGACGGTGAGGGTCACCCGCAGCTTCACCCGCGGTCCGCCGACGCCGTTGCTGTCGAGGTAGTCGGTGAAGGTGTGGCTGCCGTCCGGCCATGAGGCGATCTCGGCCCGCACCAGCCGCTCGGTGTAGTCGATGAGGTCGGCGGCGCAGCTCCTGAAGGTCTCGATCCCGTACTTGGCGGCCAGCTCGAGGATGCGGCGCTCGCCGATGTGGCAGGCCGACAGCTGGGCGTTGAGGTCGCCCAGTGTCATGCGGGGGACGCGCACGTTGGCGCGCAGCAGGGTGTAGAGGGCGTCGTCCGGGACGCCGCGGTGGTGGAGCTTCAGCCAGGGGATGCGCAGGCCGTCCTGGAAGATCTCGGTGTTGTCGCAGGCGGAGCTGCCGGGCAGGCGGCCGCCGAGGTCGAGGTGGTGGGCGGTGCTGACCGCGAACCCGATCCTCTCCTCCCCGTGGAAGATCGGCTTGACGATGAAGATGTCGGGGATGTGCATGCCGCCGTCGAAGGGGTCGTTCATGATGAAGACGTCCCCGGGCTCCATGTCCCCCTCGAACTTCTTGAAAAGGGTTTCCATGGCGTAGGGGACGGCGCCGAGATGCAGGGGTATGGTGACCCCCTGGGCGATCATGTCGCCGTTGGCGTCACACAGGGAGGTCGAGTAGTCGAGGCAGTCGCGGACCACCGTCGAGTAGGCGGTGCGGTAGAGGGCGACGGCCATCTCGTCGGCCGAGGCAGCCAGGGCGTTCTGGATTATTTCCCGGGTAATGGGATCGACAGCGCTCATGCGGGACCGGTCTCTATAAGGAGGTTGCCCCGGTCGTCGCGGCGCGCCCGCGCCCCGGGGGGGACGACGATGGTCGAGTCGTACTCGTCGATCAGCAGCGGCCCGTCCGCCCAATCGTCGAGGTCGGCGCGCGCCACCACCGGGGTGGAGATCGACCCATGGCTCCCGAAGTAGGCAACCCGCTCACCTCCTTGGGCGGCGGCGCCGGCCGGCTCGGTGCGTCCGGGAAGGCCCGTTCCCCCGGTGCGCCCGATACCGCGCACGGCGATCACCTCGATCGGGTTGTCCGGGTCGGAGCGGTGCCCGTAGAGGCGCTCGTGTTCCTCCTCGAAGTCCGCGGACAGCCGCGGGATCGCCTCTCCGTCGATGGCCCCCGGCAGCTCGATGCGGATCTCGGAGGCCTGCCCCTTGAAGCGCATGTCGACGGAACAGAGCAGCTCGATCTCTTCCCCGGCGAACCCCTCGGAACCGAAGCGCTCCTCGAGGGCGGCGTCGATCTCGCCGCGGATCGCCGCCAGGGCCTCAGGGGTCAGCTGCGCCCCGGAGAGCAGGCAGCTGCGGACCTCGTGGTGCTCGACCCCGGAGCAGAGCAGCCCGACGGCGCTGAACAGCCCGGGGTTCGGGGGTACGATGACGGTGGCGATGGCCAGCTCGCGCGCCAGCCCCGCGGCGTGGACGGGCCCGGCGCCCCCGAAGGCGATCAGGGCGAAGTCGCGGGGGTCGCGGCCGCGTTCAGTGGAGACCGAGCGCAGGGCGCGCATGGTGCGGGCGTTGGCGATGCGGTGGATGCCCTCGGCCGCGGCGGGCAGGTCGAGGCCGAGCGGGGAAGCGATGCGGTCGGCGATAACTGCGGCGGCCGCCTCCGGGTCGATGCGGACCTCGCCGTCCGCCAGCGCTCCGGGGCGGATGTACCCGAGGGCGACGTCGGCGTCGGTCAGGGTCGGCTCGGCGCCGCCGCGTCCGTAGCAGACCGGGCCGGGAACGGCCCCGGCGCTGCGCGGCCCGACCCGCAGGCCGCCGGCGGCGTCGAGGAAGGCGATGCTGCCGCCGCCGGCCCCGACCTCGGCGATGTCGAGACTGGGGGCGCGTATCAGCTCGCCGCCGCCCCCCATCAGCCGGCTCCCAGCCGACAGGGTGGAGCCGACCTCGTACTCCGGGCTGTAGCCGACGCGGCCCCCTTCGATCATCGAGGCCTTGGCCGTGGTCCCCCCCATGTCGAGGGTGACGACGTTTTCGACCCCCACGGCTTCGGCCGCCGCTGCCGCGGCCAGCACCCCGGCGGCGGGGCCGGACTCGAGGACGAACACCGGCCGCTCGGCGGCGTCCGCCTCGGGGGTCAGGCCGCCGGCCGACTGCATGATCAGCAGCGGGGCGTCGCAGCCGATGCCGCGCAGGCCGTCTCCAAGGGCTCCGAGGTAGCCTTTCATCACCGGGCGCACGTAGGCGTTTACGACGGTGGTGGCGGTGCGCTCGTACTCCTTGCGCTCGGGAAGCACCTGGTGGGACAGCGAGACCGGAACTCCGGGCAGCTCGCGGGTCAGGAAGTCGCCGACCGCCTGCTCGTGCCCCGGGTGGGCGTAGGAGTGCAGCAGGCAGACCGCGACCGATTCGATCTCCTCGCCGAGCAGCCGCTCCCCGACGGCGCGCAGCTCGTCCTCGACGAGCGGCCGCAGCACCTCCCCGTCGGCGGCGATGCGCTCGCTCAGCTCGAGGCGCAGGCCGCGCTCGACCAGCTGCGGCGGCTTGTCCCAGAAGAGGTCGTAGATCTGCGGGGCGCGGATGCGGCGCAGCTCGAGGACGTCGCGGAAGCCGCCGGTGGTCACCAGGGCGGTGCGCGCGCCGCGGCGCTCGAGCACGGCGTTGGTCGCCACGGTCGTCCCGTGCGCCACCTCGCCGACCTCGGAGGCCGCGGTGCCCGACCGTTCGAGCAGGTGCCGGGTGGCCTCGAGCACGGCGCGCTCGAAGTCGGGCGGCGTCGACGGGACCTTGTGGGTCCAGACCGCGCCGCGGCCGTCGACGAGGACGACGTCGGTGAACGTGCCGCCGACGTCCGCGCTCACCCGCACCCGGCCGTTGGCGGAGGCGGTTCCGGAAGAGCCGCCCGTCGAGGCGGAGGATGCGAAGGGTTCAGTCATGCGGGAACCCCTCGAAGGCGGTGTTCTGCTTTCGTGCCACGGGACTGATTTCTTTCGTTTTGTTTGTTTCCGGGGTAGCGAGGTATCGGGAATACAAGAGGTATCAGGAGTGCCAACAGTGAAACAGCTGCTAATGTGCGGAACTCGACGCGGCGCGGACAAGTCGGTTCCGGTCGGCCGCCGGGCATCCGGACGGCGCCCCGGGAAGCCGGAATGAATAGCAGTTCCAAAGCCAGGCCGCTGGTGGTCGCCGGCATCGACCTGGCCGGCTCGCCCGCGAGACCGACCGGCGTCTGCATCCTGACCGGGGACCGCGCCCGCACGCGGCTCGCCTTCGACGACGCCGAAATCCTGGACCTCATCCGCGCCGCCGATCCCGACCTCGTGCCGATCGACGCGCCGCTCAGCCTGCCGCCGGGCCGGCGGGAGATCGGCGACCGCAACGGGGAGCACTTCCGCCCCTGCGACCGCGAGCTGCAGCGGCGGAAGATCCGCTTCTTCCCGATAACCCTGGGGCCGATGCGCATGCTGACCGAGCGCGGGCTCCGGCTGAAGGCGGAGATCGAGGCCGCCGGCCTGGTGCCGGTGGAGTGCTACCCGGGCGGCGCCCTCGACGTCTGGGGGCTGCCCCGGCAGCAGCACGACCGGGACGGGCTGCGCAGGGGCCTTGCCCGGCTGGGAGTCAGGGGGCTGCGCGCCTCGATGAGCGGCCACGAGCTCGACGCGGCCGCCGCGGCCCTGGTGGGACGGGATTTCTTCAGAGGAACCGCCGAGATGATCGGCGGCGAGGAGGGCATGCTGCTGCCGCTGGCGGAGTAGTTTGTCCGGCCGCGAGACGGGCTGGTGACCGCCCGGACTAACGCCTCTTCAGGACAAAGATCATTTCCCTCGCGTCGGCGTCGAGCGGCTGTCTGTCGAAGGTACCGTACTGCTCGACGATCTCGAGACCGGCGGCGGCGAACAGCAGTTTCAGGTGCGGGTAGGTGTAGACCGACATCCGCAGCGGCTGCTCCTCTTCTTCCACCACCTCGTCCCCGGCGCACAGCCGGTGCAGGAACACGCCGCTGAAGTTGAGATCTACCGGGTCGTACGCATCCTTGCGGAAGTAGCGGCGGTGCACGCGGCCGCTGCCATCGGCTGCCGGCCACTCCGAATCGAGATACTCCTCCCCGATCCCGCCTTCTACCCGGCTGAGCATCGGGAAGAACACGTCGAAGGCGAAAAGGCCGCCGCCGGCCAGGTGTTCGCGCGCCGTGGTCAATGCCCCCAGTTGGTCTTCGACGGAGTACATGTGCTGCATCGGCCGGAACGGGATGATGACCAGGGAGAACTCGCGCCCGAGCCGCTCGCTGCGCATGTCTCCCTGCACAAGCTCGACCCTTCGCCGCACCTCGTCCGGTTCCGCCTCGAGTTTGCCGCGCAGAACCGACAGCATCGCTCCGGAAGAATCGAGGCCGGTTATCGATATGCGGCGGCGCGCGATCGGCAGCGCAACCCTGCCGGTACCGCACCCCAGCTCCAGGACCGGAGACCCGGCCGCGGCCGCCAGGTCCGCGTAAAATGCGACATCCCCCGGATTCTTTTCCGAGTACGCCCCGTCGTAGAAGCGGGCCCCTTTTTCGTACGGGTCGTGCGTCATTCCACGGCTCCTTTCTGGTGTCCCCGCCCAGGCAGCTTATGGGCCGCTCTGCACAGTATCAAGGGCTTACCGGCAATCCCGGAAGGAGCCGGCAGGGGCGATGAGAACCGGTGTGGATTTCGCGGACGGAGCCAGGGGGGTCGGATCAATACCTGCCCGCCAGCGCAATCCGGGGCGGATGGATCTTGATAAACGCCGATGGCCCGGGTATCTTGGCGCGCTTGTCTGCTCCAAACCTCGCAGTGACCCCTGACCAGAAGTTTTGAACTCAGCCGGGAAAGGCGGCCCCGACATGGACGAAAGCGCGATACAGGCTCTGAAATACCGTTGCATAGGCCCGCCCCGGGGCGGGCGCGTGGTCGCCGTGGCCGGCCATCCCACCGAGACCCCGGTCTTCTACTTCGGCGCCTGCGCGGGTGGCGTCTGGAAGACGGAGGACGCCGGCACCTACTGGCAGAACGTCTCCGACGGGTACTTCAACTCCGCCCCGGTCGGGGCCCTGGCGATTGCCGAGTCCGACCCCAACGTCATCTACGCCGGCATGGGGGAGACGGCGACCCGCCTCGACATCTCCTGGGGCGACGGCGTGTACCGCAGCTCGGACGGCGGCCGCACCTGGGCTCATACCGGGCTGGAGGACACCCGCCACGTCGGCAAGATCCGCGTCCACCCGGCCGATCCCGACCTCGTGTACGTCGCCGCCTTCGGCCACCTGTTCGGCCCCAACGACCAGCGCGGGGTGTACCGCTCGCGCAACGGCGGCGGGGACTGGGAGCGGGTCCTGTTCGCCAGCGACAAGGCCGGGGCCGTCGACCTGTCGATGGACCCGAACAACCCGCGCGTCATCTACGCTTCGATCTGGGAGGCGTACCGCAACTTCTGGAACATGTCGAGCGGCGGCCCCGGAAGCGGCCTGCACAGGACCAGCGACGGCGGCGACACCTGGGAGGACCTGTCGGACAAACCGGGATTCCCCGAGGGGATCAAGGGGAAGATCGGCGTCGCCGTTTCCCCGGCCCGGCCGCAGAGGGTGTGGGCGGTCGTCGAGGCGGAAGAGGCCGGCCTGTACCGGTCCGACGACGGCGGCGGGAACTGGCAGCGGGTGTCGGGCTGCCGCGACCTCGTCCACCGACCGTTCTACTACTGCCACATCTTCGCCGACCCGCAGGACGCCGACACCCTCTACATCCTCAACCTCAGGATGTGGAAGTCCACCGACGGCGGGGCGACCTTCACCGAGGTCTCGACCCCGCACGGCGACAACCACGATCTCTGGATCGACCCCCGAAACCCGCGGCGGATGGCCCAGGGGAACGACGGCGGCGCCTGCGTCTCCCTCAACGGCGGCGAGTCCTGGTCGACGATCTACAACCAGCCGACCTCGCAGTTCTACCGCATCAGCGTCGACAGCCAGTTCCCCTACCGGGTCTGCGCCACGCAGCAGGACAACTCGAGCATCAGCGTGCCGAGCGCCACCGAGTTCGGCGGCATCACCTGGCAGCACTGCTACCCGGTCGGCACCGGGGAGAGCGGCGACATCGCCGTCGACCCGAAGGACCCGGGAATCGTCTTTATCGGCGCCATCGGCAGCTCGCCGGGGGGCAACGGGGCGCTGCAGCGGTACGACCACTACACGCGCCAGATCCGCCTCGTCAACGTGTGGCCTGAAGACGCGACCGGCCGCGACACCTCCGACCTCAAGTACCGCTTCAACTGGACCTTCCCCATCGCCTATTCGAAGCACGAGGAGGACGCGATCTACGTCGCCGGGAACATGCTCTTCCGCACCCGGGACGAGGGCTCGAGCTGGGAGGCGATCAGCCCCGACCTGACGCGCGGCGAGCCGGAGACCCTGCTGGCCTCGGGAGGGCCGCTGACCAAGGACGCCAGCGGCGCCGAGCACTACGGCACCATCTACGCCTTCGCCGAGTCGCCGCTGGAGGCCGGGGTGCTGTGGGCGGGCAGCGACGACGGGCTCGTCCACGTCAGCCGCGACAACGGCGGCGAGTGGAAGGCGGTGACCCCGCCGGACCTCGAGCCGAGGACGATGGTGGCCAACATCGAGGCCTCCCACCACGAGGCCGGCGCCGCGTACCTGGCGGCGACCCGCTTCAAGCTCGACGACTACGGCGCCTACCTGTACAAGACCGAGGATTACGGCGAGACCTGGCGCTCCCTTGCCGGAGGTTTCCCGGAAGGGGAGATCAGCCGCGTCGTCAGGGAGGACCCGGAGCAGCCCGGGCTCCTCTACGCCGGCACCGAGACCGGGATCGTCTGGTCGCCCGACGACGGCGTCACCTGGCACTCCCTGCGCAACAACCTGCCGGTGGTGCCCGTCTACGACATCGCCGTCGCCCGCGGCGACCTGGTCGCCGGCACCCACGGCCGCTCCTTCTGGATCCTCGACGACCTGACGCCGCTGCGCGAACTGGCCGCCGGGGGCGCGGCCGGGGCCGACGCCCTGTACGCGCCGCGCACGACCGTCCGCCACACCCTGCACTGGTCGGCGGCGATGTTCCGTAGCGACAACGAGAGCGTCAAGAACTACATGATGGGGCTGGGGGCCAACGCCGGGTACTACGTCCTGACCGACGCCAACGGCGAGGTCGGGCGGAAATGGCTCGACGCCGGGGAGAACCCACCGAAAGGGGCGATCATCTACTACTCGCTGGCGGCCGAGCCCGGGGAACCGATCGAGCTGACCATCAGCGACTCGGAAGGGGAGGTGATGCGCAGCTTCAGGAGCCGTCCGCCGGACTCCGACGATTCCGGGGATGAGCTCCACATTCCCGCCGAGGCGGGCCTGAACCGCTTCGTCTGGGACCTGCGCTGCCCGGGGGCGGACAAGATCACCGAGGAGACCCCGGTACGCGACCACCCGGAGCCCCTGATGAAGCCCCCGGGGAAGGGACAGGGGCCGATGGTTCCCCCCGGCAGATACGGGGTGCAACTCAAGGTGGGGGAGGCGAGCTTCGAGCAGTCGTTCGAGGTCGTCAGGGACCCGCGCGTGTCAACGGCCCAGGCGGATTTCGAGGCGCAGTTCGAGCT
>JAPOZF010000330.1 GCA_026706165.1 Gemmatimonadota bacterium | reverse complement strand
ATGCTCATGCAATTGTCACGCCGACCCTGTTCCTCGAGTTCCACGGCAGCGGGCAGGCCGTCGCCGAGCAGGCCGCGGCCGCCGGGGACATCGCCGCCCGCCACGGAGCCGCGGACTTCCGGTGGGCAACGGAAGAGCCGGAGCGGGAGCGTCTCTGGCAGGCCCGCCACGACGGGTACTACGCCTGCCTCGCCCTGCGCCCCGGGTCGGTGGGGTACGTCACCGACGTCTGCGTCCCGGTCTCGCGGCTGGCCGACTGCATACTGCGGGCCAGGCGCGACCTTTCCGGTTCGGAACTGATCGCCCCGGTCTTCGGGCACGTGGGAGACGGCAACTTCCACGTCGTCTATCTCGTCGATCCGAAGCATCCGGAAGAGCTGGAAGAAGCCCGCCGCCTCGGGGACCGCCTGATCGCCCACGCCCTCGATCTGGGGGGCACCTGCAGCGGCGAGCACGGCATCGGCATCGGCAAGCTCGACGCCCTCGAGCGGGAGTTCGGGGAGGGAGTGGGGCTCATGCGCGACATCAAGCGGGCCCTCGACCCGGACAACATCATGAACCCGGGGAAGGTGGTGCGGCTGTAATCTCCGAGGGTCCTGTCAGGAACCCCGCTCATCTTTACCCTCCCGGGGCGATTCTCTATCGTTAGCCGCCGCCCGCCGGCGCCCACGCCCCACCCGGAAAACCATCATGAAGATCACCGACGTTGAAGTCTTCCACATAAATCCACGGCTTGCCGACCGCAACGCCGGACAGAAGCCGCGTTTCTCCGGCATCGACACCCAGACCGTGTACAAGGTCACCACCGACAACGGCATCGTCGGCTACGGGGAATCGCGAGGCCACTCCCACCTGCCGGAAAAGACCCGGGAGAGGCTTGTCGGCCGCAATCCCTTCGAGCTCGTCAACTCCCCGTGGAGCGGGGGACTGACCGGGGCGCTCTTCGACGTCATGGGGAAGCACGTCGAGCTGCCGGCGTACCGGCTGATGGGAGAGAAGGTGCGGGAGCGCGTGCCGGTGGCGGCCTGGACGCGGCCGGCTTCCCCGGAGGACCTGGCGGCCGAGGTGCAGCGCGCCGCGGACGAGGGGTACACCCTCTTCAAGATGCACACCTGCACCTACTACGACGTGCTCGAGCAGCACCGGGCCGTCGAGGACGTCGCCCCCCCGGGATTCCTCATGCACTACGACTTCAACCACAACCGCACCCCGGGCGCGGTGTCGAGGCTGATAGAGGAGCTCGAGAAGTCGCCGTTCACCGGCTTCATCGAGGACCCGGTGCGCTGGCAGGACCTCGACGGCTGGCGCTCCCTGCGGGCGCAGACGCGGCTGCCGCTGGTGATGCACGTGCCCCAGCTCGGGGGCGGACCGGAGATCATCCACGGCTGCGCCGACATGTACATGGTCGGCGAGGGGGGTACCGGCACCCCGGTGCAGCGCGGCTTCGCCTGCGGCCAGGCCAACCTCTCGGTGGTGATCCAGATGACCGGCGGCACACTGTGCAAGGCCCTGGCCATGCACCTGGGGGCGGTGCTGCCGAACCTGTCCCATTCCATCAACCTCGACGACCAGTACGGCGAGGACGTAACCGGCGGCCGCCTCGAGGTCGCCGAGGGCAGCACCCCGGTTCCGGAAGAACCGGGGCGCGGGGTCTCCGTCGACGAGGCGGAGCTGGCGCGCATCGCCAGGAACCCCAGGACGGTGCTGCCTCGCTTCATCACGGAGATGCGCCTGCCCCGCGGCGGGATCTACTCGAAGGCCGGGTGGCCCAACGTCGAGAGCGCAACCGGCTTTGCCGAGGGGAACGTCAGGGGGATCCGCCTCGACGTGCGCGACGACGACGGCAGCGAGGAGTTCGACCGCCTTTACCGGGAGCTCGAAGAGAAGGGCCCCCGCTTCGACAACCCGAACGCCTGACCGGAACGCCCCGGCGGCGCACCGGTCCCCGGAGAAATCACGAATGACCGGCAGCCTCATCGACAACCTCACCCGCATCGGCAACGGCAGGACGGGCCGCGCCTCCTCGTGGGACACCAGCGGCCGCAACGCCGACTTCTGGTCCTTCGAGCCGGGGGAGTCGCGGGTCCTCGCCGACATCGACGGCCCCGGCGCCATCACTCACCTGTGGATGACCCAGCCGAACCACTACCGCGAGGTGCTGCTGAAGATCACCTGGGACAACGCCCGGCAGGCGAGCGTGCTCTGCCCGCTCGGGGACTTTTTCGGGCTCGGCCACGGGATCGTCAACTCCTACCAGTCGCTGCTGTTCAGCGCCTCGACCCGCCGCGACAACTGCTTCGACGAGGGGTGCGCCCTCAACAGCTACGTGCGCATGCCGTTCCGCGAGCGCGCCGTCGTCGAGCTCGTCAACGAGAGCAGGGAGCTCCACCGCCAGTACTTCTACGTCGACTACGAGCAGGACGCCTCCTCGCCGCCGGAAGACGCCGGGTACTTCCACGCCGAGTTCCGCCGCGAGAACCCGTTCGGCGGCTGGTCCCACGACATCCTCGTCAACCACCCGGAAGCCAACGTCGTCAACAAGGAGCGCGCCGCCTGGGATAACAACTACGTCATCCTCGAGACGACCGGCCGCGGCCACTACGTCGGCTGCAACCTCAGCGTCACCAACTTCCAGGGGACCTGGTGGGGAGAGGGGGACGACATGATCTGGGTCGACGGGTACAAGTGGCCCCCCGACCTGCACGGCACCGGCAGCGAGGACTACCTCAACCAGGCCTGGGGCATGCAGGACAACGCCTTCCTGCGCAACGGCTCGTCGATCCACGAGGAGAACACCGGCGGCTACCAGACCAGCTACGTCCACCACCTCGAGAACCCGGTCCGCTTCGACAGGGAGATCAGGGTCACCATCGAGCACGGGCACGGGAACCACCTCTGCAACGAGATGAGCAGCGTCGCCTACTGGTACGCGGCGGAGCCGGGCGGGGTGAAGAAGCCGCCCCCGGTCGCCAGGCGCATGCCGGTGCTCCGCGACAACCGGGGGAGCTGGCTCCACCAGCGCCGCAACCAGACGACGTCGAGGCGGGTCGAGCCGAACCGCGAGATGCGGCAGATGGCGGAGAAGTGGAAGAAACGGGGCTCATAGAGGGTTGGCGGGCGATGCCGGGTCAACCCTGTTGCCGCGGCATCAGGAGAAAGACCGGGGTCCGATCCGGTACCCGACTGCATGTGCGGCCATTCCCCTCGCTCCCGGTTCCCAGGGCCTTGCTCCCTGTCGGGGTCTGGTTTCGGCACCCCAACCGACACTTGCCCCAATGTCCCCCACCTCAATGAAAAGCGAGTCCCCGGACTGGTCCGCGGAACCGTCCTTCGAGCCGGCGGTCTTCGCGCCCCCCGGAATCGACGGCGAAGCCCTCTACTTCGCCTTCCGCGGTGACCGCCTGCTGGTGCGCAGGGCCGGAGGCCGCGCCGAGGTGCCACGGCTGACCTCCTTCGCCGAAGCCGGGGTGGAGACGCAGGCGAGTCCGGGCGAACCGGCGGATGCGGGAGGCCCCGGACAAGGCGGATCAACGGGAGCCGGGGAGCGCTCCGACCGAAGCCGCGCCGAAGCCCGGGATGCCCAAAGCCGCGGACAAGAGGCCAGGGAGGCCGACGCGGGTGGTGCGGAACCGATGGATTCAGGCGGCCGCAACCGGGTAAAATCGCCGGGCGCGGGACCAGAGGGGGCACTACCTCAGGACGCGGACGCTGGCAGTCCATCGGAATTTCCGGGAGCCGGCGCCGTCCCGGCCGAGCATTACCTCGGGGCCATCGCCGAGGACCACCCCGGCCGGCACGCCGGCCTCCCCTGCTTCGCCGTCGACCTTCCCGACTCCGCCGAGGCGGCGGACGGCCTCTCCTTCAAGGGCCTGCGGAATCTGTTCGGCCTCATCGACGAGGAGCTGTTCGCGGTGGCGGGCCGCGCCTTCCAGGTCGTCCAGTGGGACCGCACCCACCGCTTCTGCGGGCGCTGCGGCCGCCCCACCGCGCACCACGAGCGGGACCGCGCCCGCCAGTGCCCGGGCTGCGGCCTGGTCTCCTACCCGAGGGTGTCGCCGGCCGTCATCGTGCTCGTCAGCCGCGGCGACCGCTTCCTGCTCGCCCGCAACGCCAGCTTCCCCGGAAAGCGCTACAGCATCCTCGCCGGCTTCGTGGAGGCCGGGGAGACCCTCGAGACCGCGGTGGTCCGCGAGATCCGCGAGGAGGTCGGCATCGAGGTCCGCAACGTCGCCTACTTCGGCAGCCAGCCGTGGCCGTTCCCCCACTCGCTGATGGTCGGCTTCACCGCCGAGCACGCCTCCGGGGAGATCGCCATCGACGGCGAGGAGATCGTCGACGCCGGCTGGTACCGCGCCGACCCGGAGCAGCTTCCCGAGCTGCCCAACCGCATCAGCATCTCGCGCCGCATCATCGATTCGTTCCTCAACGCGCACGGGGTCCACCTCCCGTGAGCGCCCGGGGAAAGCCCCTGACACGGGCGCAGAAGGCGGATGTGATCGTCAGCACCCTCGACGAGCTGTTCCCGCAGCCGGCGATCCCGCTGCGCCACCGCGACCCCTACACCCTGCTGGTGGCGGTGGTGCTGTCGGCGCAGTGCACGGACGCGCGCGTCAACGAGGTGACCCCGGTGCTGTTCGCCCGGGCGGACACCGCGGAAGAGATGGCGCGGCTGACCGCGGCGCAGATCGAAAGGATCATCAAGCCCTGCGGGCTGGCCCCGACCAAGGCGAAGAACATCCGCGCGACCTCCCGCATCCTCGCCGAGCAGTACGGGGGCGAAGTGCCGCGCAGCCTCGACGAGCTGGAGACCCTGCCCGGAGTCGGGCACAAGACCGCGCAGGTGGTGGTGTCGCAGGCCTTCGGCATCCCCGCCTTTCCGGTGGACACCCACATCCACAGGCTCGCCTACCGCTGGGGGCTGTCGACGGGAAAGAACGTCGTGCAGACCGAGAAGGACCTGAAGCGCACCTTCCCGGAGGAACGCTGGAACGACCTCCACAAGCAGATCATCTACTTCGGCCGCCAGTACTGCCCCGCCCGCGGCCACGACCCCGAGGAGTGCGTCCTGTGCCGCCTCGTCGGCCGCCGGAGCCTTTTCGCGAGGCGGTAGCGGCAGCTGGCTGAATATGTAAAAGCCCCGCCGGGTTTCAGGCAGGGGGGACAATCAGGACGGCCAGTCTGGCGGTACTGAACAAATCTGCCAGGGTACTGAGCAGGATGTTGAAATCGTGCAGGAAAAGGGACCCCTCGTTGACGAACACGAGCGGGGTCAGCAATTCATCGGTTTCCGGACTCACGGAGATGTCGTAAATGACCGCGTAGGTCAGGGGAAGCAAACTGCCCTCTTCGGGTACTTCCAGGTAGATGCCCCGAAACGATTTCGGGGAGATGCGGTCATCCCATATCCAGATATTGTAGTTTTCGTCGTACTCGATGTCGTGAAAAATCAAGACCGCTTCTGCGGGTGGACCCTGTTCCCCCTGAGGTCCTCGGTCACCCGGTGAGCCCGCCTCCCCTTGTTCGCCTCGGGGACCTCGGTCACCTGGTGGACCCTGCTCCCCCTGTTCGCCTTGGGGGCCTCGTTCACCTGGTGGACCCATCGGACCCTCGCACGCGATCAGGGCCGCGGTGACCAGGACCACGAAAAAGCGGCTCATCTCGTTACCTCCGGGGTTTGAAAGGGGCTGCCTGATTCCGGATCAAAGGGAATCCTGAGTGTGCGGCAGGAATTAACTCAAACCCTGGACAGGCACAATCTGGTCATGCCTCTCCAGCCCCGGGCTGGGATTCGAGGAAATCCCGGCGAGAACGAACCCCGCTTCATCACCACAAGGAGAACTGGCACATGAGACTGGGCGTTGCCTTCTGGGACGGAGTCTCCCTCGACGATCCGCAGAAAACCGTGGACCGCCTCGGGACCATCGGCGTCAGGGGTGCCTGGCTCAACGCCGTCGAGGAGGGCTGGTCCCCGGACCGGATCGAGGGCACCAGGAAGGCTTTCGACGAGGCCGGGATCTTCGTCGGCGCGGTCGCCTCCCTGCACTTCGGAATGGCCACCAACCCGGACGAGGAGGTGCAGCGGCGGGGCATCGAGGCGACAAGGAGATGCATCGCCGACTCGGTCGCCCTCGGGGCCCACTGCATCTCCGTCCACTGGCGGCAGAACGGGGCCGCCGGGGACTGGTGGTCGGAGGACTGCTGGAAGCGGCTGGTCAGGAACACCGCGGTCGTCGCCGGGGAGGCCGAGCGCCTCGGGATCGACCTCGGCTTCCACTCGTTCAAGCTCTGCCCCTGGGACACCCCCGAGCAGCACCGGCGGCTCGCCGACGAGGTCGCCTCCCCGCGCGTCAAGGTGCTCATCGACGTCGTCAACATGATCGACCACCGCGGCGTCTACGACAGCACCGACTACCTGAACCGCACCTTCGACAGGATCGGCGACCTCGTGGTCGGGGCCCACGCCAAGGACGTGACGATCGAGCCGCAGCACTGGACCCTGAGGATCGACGAGGTCCCCCCCGGGGCAGGCATGCTGGACCACGACACCTTCCTCCGCCGGCTCTCCGAGCTCGACCCGGACCTGGTGCTGACCATCGAGCACCTCCGCGACGTCGGCGTCGCCGGCACCACCGCCATCCCCAACTACGTCTACTACCCCGATACGCACCGGGAGATCATCCGCGCCAGGGAGTTCCTCCAGTCGGTAGCGGGGCGTATCGGAATACCGCTGGAGTGAAGCCATGCCCGATGCACCGATGTTTTCCCTCGAGGGCAAGGCCGCCCTCGTAACCGGCGCCGGCCGCGGCATCGGCCGCGCCATCAGCCTCGCCTACGCCCGGGCAGGAGCGGCGCTGGCCATCGGCGCCCGCACCGAATCCGAGCTCGACGACACCGCCGCGGAGATCGGGAAGCTGGGCGGCCGAGTTATCAGCCGCCGCCTCGACATGAGCGACCTCGACAGCGTCCGCGGCTTCGTGCGCCGGACCCTCGACGAGCTGGGCGGGGTCGACATCCTGGTGAACAACGCCGGGGTGCCGATGCGCAAGACCGCGCTGGAGACCACCGAGGAGGACTGGGACCGGGTCACCGACGTCAACCTGAAGGGGCTCTTCTTCTGCACCCAGGAATGCGCCCGCGCCATGGTCGCCCAGGGAGGAGGCAAGGTGATCAACATCACCTCGACGATCGGCGTCGTCGCGCTTCCCGGACAGTCGGCGTACGGCGCCGGGAAGGCCGCGGTGATCCAGCTCAGCAAGGTGTGGGCGATCGAGTGGGCGGAGCACAACATCAACGTCAACACCATCGCCCCGTTCTCCACCCGCACCGGCCTGGGGCGGGACATGCCGGACTACGAGGAGATGCTGGCCGAGCGCGCCAGGACCATTCCCATGGGAAGGGTGCTCGAACCGGACGACCTCGTCGGGACCGCCCTGTTCCTGGCGAGCCCGGCGTCGGACTTCATCACCGGACAGACGATCGTCGTCGACGGGGGCTATTCGGTGCAGTAGCGGGGGCCGGCAGGGGCCTTTTCACCCCCCCGTGGAAACAGTCGGGATGCTTTCCGGATGGATCCGGCAACTACTGATTGCTTCTTGCCATCGCGGAAATCTGCTGTTCCAGGGAGTCGATGGACTCGCCGACCGCATCTTCAATGTGATCTGGAAGGTTGGGATCATTGAAATGCGATTGCAGGAAAATCCGCTGCAGTATTGGCAATCCATGGCTGTCCAACAGAAATGAGACAACCTGTCCGCCGATCCTGTAGACCGGCTCACCTGCCTCATTTTCCCTCCAGAAGGTGTCGTTGTTGCACAGCCGGCGTAAGAATCCGGGTTCAGCCCTTTCCGCATACCCCTGCCAGGATTGCGCCAGGTCTTCATGTACCGCCTCCGCGACATCTGTCGATAGAATGCGTTCGAAGTAGACGGCGATGCCTTCATTGAGGAGGGATGGGGCCTCCCCAACGCGGATACTCCACCAATGGTGGACGAGTTCATGAAGCACCGACTGAAGTACCTCCGGAGCATCCCAGGCCAATCCACGTGTGATCAGATGCACTCCCGCTGAATTGACAGCGCCATAGAACATTTTCGGTTTTCCGATCAAGCCAGCCTTCTCAAGCGGCTCGGGAGAGTAGAGCCAAACCATGACCTTGGTCTGCATTTCCGAATTTTTGGTCGAGTCTGGCTCGATGTTCAACGCAGTGCGAACGCGCTCCTGGTACTGGTCGACCACTTCCAGAAAGTGCCGCATGTCCCCGGTGCTCGGGTTTGGCAGGGAAGCCTCGATGAAAAACAGACTCTTTCCTGTTTCCTCGACCCGCCAGGAATGGCCGCGACGGTAAGCGTTCAAATCAAGCTTTTCCAATGCGCTTCCTTCCTGGGGTCAAGCTGGAATAGCAGGAATCGATTTTGGTGCTTGAGCCATTCCGCCGGAAACCCCTACCACCGGGCACCTGCTATCTTCCCGGGAGAGACGTCATTACCCGGAACCTTGCGCACATTCCTCCCTGACTCGGATGCCTTGTCCTCTTTCTTACCGGGTTTTCGAAATGGAAGCCCCGGCAGGTTCACGGGAACAGCCAGTCCCACCGAGCCGGACAGCTGCCGGTGCAGGATGCGTTCCCCGCGGTACGACTGGTCCACCTCGACGTGTCTCCCCTTCAGGGTCAGCAACCAGTCCTTCCACAGGCTGCAGCCGACCCCCGCGCCGAACCCGAGGCCGGCAAGGGAAAGGGATGTGTCCTCGTGGTCGAAGCCGATTATGGAAATCCCGTATTCGATGAAACCGGTCCAGGACTCGGACAGCTCGAAGGAATGCTTGACCAGGAGATGGGTGAGCAGCACCGACTTGTCCCCCGGGGCGACCAGGCTGTTCGGCCGGACCGTGGTCCTGGCCCCGCCGTGGGCTACATAAATACCTGTGGTACCCCGGTCCCTGATTGAGAGAGGTTTCCAGACACCGATCTCTACCGTCGGGGATTGTCCAGTCGACTGTTGGAAGCTGGACAGGGCACCCGCTGCCGGATGCAGGAAAAAATCGATTGCCCCTTCGGCAAACAGGCTTCCTGGCAGGAGGATCGCACAAAGAGAGACGAGCCGTTTTCCAATCGCTGCCATTGAACAGTCCCTGCGGATACACCTTCTCGAAATTTCAGCTTCCGCCAACCTCGAGTTGGAATCCGGGCCCCGCCTCAGCCGCTTCAAATGACCATACCCATTGCAAGACCGCCGTTCACCGGGCCATCAGCACCGTCACCCGGTGCGGCTCGGTTCCGAGCGGCAGTTTTCGGGCTCCGTGAACATCCCGCAGGTTGAACGGTTGATGCACGATGATGTCCTGCCTGCCGTCCCGGTCGAGGTCCGCAAGCCAGGCGTACTCCCCGTCGTGCAGCGAGACCTCCACCCTCCGGGGTTTTTGGGCGAACAGGCCGGCCCCGGGCACTCCGGCGTAGACGTGGAGCTCCCTGAACTCCGGCTCGATCAGCAGGTCCGGGCGGCCGTCGCCGGTCACGTCTCCGATCAGCAAGGTCCGGTTGAATGCGCGCGGCCAGACTTTCTGCGTCATGCGGCTCTCGTGCGTTCCCCCCCGAAGCAGGATGTCGAGAGGCACCCACCCCGGCTCGCGATGGCTGGGCGCACCGTCGAGGGCGATGCTGCGGATTGCGCCGGGTCCGTCCGGAAAGGAGCCGTCTCCCGTCCGGTAGAACTCGAGCTTCAGGACGACGTCGTCCCCCATGAACCCCTTGATCCGCTTCCACAGGCTGCTCTCGAGAAACCTGGTCTCGATGGTCGTGAACATCAGGCCGACCCGGCCGTCGCCGTCGAAGTCGTGCCGGTCCATGCCGAGCTGGATGCTGCCGTCCGACTCGATCCGGGCCCCGGCCTCCGGGGCGAAGACGGTACCGCCAGCTGGCGTCCGGGCGCCGAAATGCACCTCGAAGGCGGAACGCTTGCCGGACATGTTCCGGCCCTCCAGCGAGAAGACCACGAGGTCGGCGACGCCGTCGCCGTTCAGGTCTGCCAACGAGTGCAGCACCCTCCCGGCCATGTCTCCGGCGGCGAGCGAAGAAAGATCGTCCGAGTCGAATGCCACGCCGGCCGCGAAGGTCTCGGCATCCGGAGGGAACAGGCCGCGCTGGTCCTGGAGGTGAACTGTGAAGCGGTCCCCGTTCCAGAACACCAGGTCCCTGCGGCCGTCTCCGTCGTAGTCCACCTCGTGGACACGGCCCTGGCTCCAGGGGTCGAACCGGTAACCGTCGGCTCCCAGGATCCGGCTCATGTCGGTGGAACGGCCGACCTCCACCGGATCCGCGAAGGCCCCGCCTTCCGTCTGGATGAACACCTGAAAACCGTCGACGTCCGGCACTGCAAGATCGTCGCGGCCGTCGCCGTTCACGTCATGGGTGACGTCCACATGGGGGATTTCCGTTGTGCGAGGGGGGACGAAATTCGAAGAAGCCGCAACCAGCGGGCGCTCCGTCCCCGACTCGGGATCGAACCAGCCGAGGCGTCCGGGTGCGAAGGTGACCAGCCGGTCGCGGCCCCCGATTTCGGCCACGTCGACGAAATCAACCTCGGGACCAAGGGTTGCCTCGAGTCCCGGCGCCCAGGCGCCGTCTCGAAACGCGTAGATGCGCAGGAGGCGGTCGCCGCTGTCGTCAATGGTGAGAACGGCAAGTTCGGCAACAGGGCCGCCGAGAAGAAAGCCGGTCAGAACGGTCTGGCGTTTCGCCGGGCCGGTGACGACCTCGAACCGTTCGAAACTGAACTCGGCGGCGGCAGATTGCCCGACCCAGGTTCCGGCCGGGGCCGTGAATCCCGTCAGGAGAACCGCAAGAACGAAGGTGGATGTCGGGGTATCCCCCCTGTATTTCATCCCGCGGCGCGATCTGTGCCCGCAGACCGCCGTGAAACCGGTCCCGCCTCGTATCGCACTACCTCGATCCGGTCTTCGCCCCGGCGAGCCTGCGCCAGATCGTACGAAGCCTGCCGCCGCAGCCAGAACTCCGCGCTCGACCATCCCGCCTTCTCCAGCCGAATGGCCATCTCCGGCGAAACGCCAGCATGACCGTTCAATACCCGCGAAAGGGTGTGTCGGGCAACGCCCAGCACCATTGCCGCCTCGGTAACGGTCAGGCCAAGAGGTTCCAGGCAGTTCTTCCTGATCTGGATCATTCCGCATCTCCCGATGCGAACGGGAGCA
>JAPOZF010000390.1 GCA_026706165.1 Gemmatimonadota bacterium | reverse complement strand
TTGGGGAATGGCTTGCAGCATCAGGAAAGAAAGGGAAGCTAGCCGGGCGCGGCAGGGACGTCAAGCGGAAGCGGGATTCGCCCCGGTTTCCGGGTGGCTGCGATTCAGCTGGAGGCGGCCTCTTCGGCTTAAAACCACGGGTAGCTGTGTGCTGAAGCCGCGGTCGGAAGAACCCGGCCATCAGCCCCGGAACAGGAACTGCACGACGTCCCCGTCGCGGACAACGTAATCCCGGCCTTCGGTACGCAGCTTCCCCTGTTGCCGGAGCCGCTGCAGCTCCCCTCCGGCAGCGGCCAGGTCCTCGACTGTTGTGACCTCGGCGCGGATGAAGCCCTCCTCCATGTCGCTG
This sequence comes from Gemmatimonadota bacterium, assembly GCA_026706165.1. The sequence continues at coordinate 10,975 of JAPOZF010000390.1, read as the reverse complement.
TGGATTCTGCCGGCCGCCGCCGAGGCGGTGCTTCCAGAGGGGAGCGGCCATGCCTGCAACTTCTCGTTGGCGACCGTGTAAAAGGCGATCAGACGCAACAGCCGGTAGGCCGCCCTCACCAGGCGGTCGATCCCACTGGACTCCAGTCCCAGCTCGGCCAGGAGTTCCCCCTTCTCTTCCCCTTCCTCCAACTGCGCCACCTCCGCTTCCAGCTGGGCGCAGACAGGCAGCACCCGGTCCTCCCCCACCCTGCCCCGGAGCTGATCGAGTCCGGGGTCCTCCTGATCCGGGGTTTCCCCGATGTTGGCGACATAGAGCACCGGCTTGGCCGAGAGCAGGTTGTAGCTGCGCACTGCCCGCAGGTCGCCGGGCGTGACCTCGCCGCTGGCGTGGACGGAAACACCCTCGAGCAGGCCCGAAACGATCTTCCGGAGGGCCTCGAGCTCGGACCGGCGCGGGCTGCGCGGGTCGGTGGCAACCACCCTTTCGAGATGAGGCATGGCTTCCTCGACCGACTGGAGATCGGCGAGCATGAGCTCGCTCTCGATGGTGTCGACATCCCGCACCGGGTTCAGGACTTCCTCGACGTGGGAAACCGTGGGATCCTCGAAACAGCGGACCACGTGAACCAGGGCGTCGGTGTCGCGTACGTCGGCGAGGAACTGGTTTCCCCTTCCCTCACCCTTGCTGGCGCCCCGCACCAGGCCGGCGATGTCGGTGAACCTGATGCTCGTCGGGGTGCAACTGGCAGGGTTCAACAGCTCATCGAGGATCCGGAGCCGTCCGTCCGGCACTTCGACCACGCCGACGTTGGGGTCGATGGTGCAGAAGGGGTAGCTCGAAGCCTCGGCCGATGCCGAAGTCAAAGCGTTGAACAGGGTCGTCTTGCCGGCGTTCGGCAGGCCGACGATGCCGGTGGTGAGGTTCACCCCGCCTCGTCCTCGGTCGCAAGCAGCAGGGGCGCGACTATCACCGTCTTCTCCCGCCTCAGCACTGCGAGCCCCGGGGCGCCCCCCCGGGGTTTGGATACATGCTTCACCCGGGTATACACGACCGGCACCTTGCGAGCGGAGCGGCCCTTGCTCCAGTAGGCGGCCAGAGCCGCCGCTTCTTCGATGTTCCGGGCCCCGGGCTCTTCCTTGCGCCCCTCCCGGCGCAGCACCACGTGAGAGCCCGGGTACCCGCTGGCGTGAAACCAGAGGTCTTCCTGCGAAGCCATGCGGTGGGTCAGCTGGTCGTTTTCGCGCTGGTTGCGCCCGACCCACACCGTCCAGCCGCTGCTGGTGCGGTAGCGACGCGGGTGGGGTTTTGCAGCATCCCCCTTCTTCGGTCTCTGTTCGGGCTTGCGATGTTCCATCCATTTCCTCACATCCTCCGGAAGTTCGCCTGCACCGGTCTCCAATCCGGCCAGCATCCGGCGCAGGGTCTGCTCCTGCCGCCGCACCCGGCTCAGGCGTTCCGGCAGCACCTGCATGCGCTTCTGGAGCTTGCGCGCCCGCTTGAGGAACCGCGCCGCGTTTTCCGCAGGGGAGAAACGCAGGTCGAGCTCGATGGCGAGGCGATCGGCCTCCGCCCCCGCAAAGGAATTGGGCAATTCCACGCGAGCCGTCCCGGGCTTCACCTCCTTGAGGTGGGCGAGCAGAAGGCTTCCCCGTTGCAGCAGGGAAGGAGCTTCGGCCGCTTCGTCGAGATCCCGCTCCACCGCTTCCCGGGAGCGCTCCGCCTGGCGCAGTTCGCTGGCAAGGGCATGACGGGCGCGCCTGAAGCCGGCCTTTCGCTCCTCGGTCCGCTCCCGGTTCTCGCGCCATTCCGCAAGGGCTGACAGTATTGAATCGAAACGGCGAAGATCCTCGACCGGTCGCCGCGGACACAGGGAGGAAACCATCAGCCTTCCACCCTCGGTGAACAGGAAACCGCCCTTCCCATCTGGACTCTCGGCGAACATCCCGGCCCCGACGCTCCAGAGCCGCCGGACAAGGGCGTCGTCGACGGTCACCCGTGGACGGTCCGTTTCCACCCCGGGCAGTGCGAACCCTGCCCGGAACAGCAGCTCCGCAGCCACCCCTCGATCCGCTCCGGCGATCGTCCGCTGCAGGGCCAGCGGCAGGTTGCCCTCCTGTCTCCGCAGCTCTTCGGCGAGGGCAGCCGGGAAAAGGTCAATGCAGTCCGTTCCCGGCAGCAGCCTGGGTTTCCCCGGGGGCGAGTACGTCCCGCCCTGCCGCAGCCGGCGTCCCTGACCCGTTCCGTCAGGGCTTGGCCAGATTCCCTTGATCGACTGCGACCGCTCCGCGACCAGGATCGCCTGGACGCGCGGGGGGATCAGTTCGATGAGCAGCTGGCCGTACGTCTTTTCCCCCCGCTGATTGTCGCGGGAAAGCCGGATCCGCAGGACGCGGTCCCGCCGGTCGGCGTGCACCGAGTCGACAGCAGCACCCTGGAGGTAGCGCTCGCCGGCTCCGCGCACGGCGAAAACCGCAGGCATTCCAGCCGACTGCAGGCTGACGAAACCCCGCGCGCCGAGTTCGAACGACAAGAAGGAGTCCCGTTCGCAGGCTATGGCGAGAGCCGGTCTGTCTGCGGACGGTTTGCCGGCATCCCTCCCCTGCCCCGGGGAGAAGCCGGCCCGGGCGATCCTGCCGCCGGCAGACATCTCGTTGAGCTCGAGGGCGACCGAATGGATTGTGAAGAGATCGAAGGACAATTGGTGCCGATTCCCGTTTCCGCCCGGAACAACCCCGGCTCGAGGATTGCGGGTTTCCGGAAGCGGCCTGCCTGCCAGGGACCAGACCGCCGCAGCCGGGCCCGTCAGGAGCGGCCCGCCCCGGGTGGAAGCTCCGTCAGGATCCCAGGTCGTCCAGACTGGTCTCGAGTCTGGCCAGGTTTTCCCGGTACTCGGTCTGCCGCTGCCGTTCCCGTTCCACCACCTCCCCGGGAGCCCTTTCGAGGAAGGCGGACTGGTTCAGCTTGGAGTCCAGCCCCTGCAACAGCCTGCCGAGCTTGTCGATCTCCTTTTGCAGGCGCCGGCGTTCAGCCCCCACGTCGATCAGCTCCTCCAGGGGAACTTGAACCTCGACGTCCCGGACCATGGCGCTTGCAGCCCCCGAAGGTTTCTCCAGGCCGCTCCCAACCTCTGCGGTCCGGGTCAGGGCAAGCGTCTCGACGTAACCGAGCCGGCCTTCGAGCAGCTCGGCAGATGCCGGCCCCGCAGACAGCCTGACGTCGACCCGCTTTCCGGGAGGCACCCGAAGCTCCCCGCGAATGTTGCGGATCGCCGAGACCACTTCCTGCACGAAAGTCATCTCCTCCATCGCCGCTTCGTCGAAGTCCCCGCTTCGGGCAGCGGGCCAGGCCGCGGTCATCACCGCCTCTCCCGATGATGCCCGCCGGGGCAATGCCTGCCACAGGGCCTCGGTGATGAAAGGCATGACAGGGTGCATCAGGCGCAGGGACTGTTCGAGCACCTCGACGAGGATTTCCTGCGCCATGGCGCGTTCCGGAGCGGATCCCCGCAGGCGGGGCTTGGCCAGCTCGAGGTACCAGTCGCAGTAGTCGTTCCACAGAAAGCTGTACAGGGCGCGCGTGACCTCGCTGAAGCGGAACCCCTCCTGGTGCCCGTCGACGCGGTCGATGGTCCGGGCAAGGCTGCTGCGGATCCAGCGGTCGGCGAGCTCGGCGCTCGGGGTCGGCTCCTCTACTGGCTCGAATCCCTCCAGGTTCATGAGCACGAAACGGGCCGCGTTCCAAAGCTTGTTGCAGAACGCCTGTCCCGACTTCGCGCTTTGCGAGGACTTCACCTCGTTGTCGGCGATTTCGGCGTCGAAGCGAATGTCCTGCATCGCCCCCGCCTGGTGAAGCAGCGAGTAGCGCGTGGCGTCGGCCCCGTACAGACGGACGAGATCCATCGGGTTGAGCCCGGTTCCCAGGCTCTTGCTCATGCGGCGTCCGTCCCTCGTCATCACTGTGGGGTGAACGAGCACGGTTTTGAACGGGACCTGTCCGGTGAACTCCAGAGAGGTGAAGGCCATGCGCAGGACCCACAGGTAGAGGATGTCCCTGCCGGTGATCATCAGGTCGGTCGGGTAGAAGTAGTCCAGGGACTCGTCGGTCTGCGGCCACCCCAGAGTGGCGAACGGCCAGAGGGCCGAGGAAAACCAGGTGTCGAGGACGTCCGGGTCCTGGACGAACTCGCTCCCCCCGCACCGGCCGCAGCGGTCCGGCCGTTCTCTCTGTACTACAGGCTTCGCCCCCGCTTCGACCGAGACCTGGAAGCTGCCCTCGGCCAGGGCGCGGTCGCGTGGCATGTCTCCGGAAGGTGTGATTCCGGGGCCGCTGCAGTGAATGCAGTACCAGGCGGGGATGCGGTGGCCCCACCAGATCTGGCGCGAAAGCGCCCAGTCGCGGATGTCGTCGAGCCAGTCGATGGCGTACTCCCGGAAGCGGTCCGGGACGTAGGCGATCTCCCGGCCCTCGAGGAAGGGACGGGTCATTTCCGCCAGGGCCTTCATGTCCATGAACCACTGCTCCATCGGCAGCGGCTCGATGACGGTGCCGCACTTGTCGTGATGCGGAACCGAGTGCTCGTACTCCTCCGTATCCTCGAGAAAGCCTTCCGACTCCAGGGCCGACAGGACGTTGCGCCGGCACTCGTAGCGCTCCTGTCCGGCGAAGCGGCCGGCCGCGGGGGTCATCACGGCGTCGAAGCCGATGACGGCGATCTCGGGGAGGCCGTGTCTCTTGCCGATTTCGTAATCGTTGGGATCGTGGGCGGGGGTGACCTTTACGGCACCGCTTCCCATTTCCGGGTCGGCGTGCTCATCGGCAACGATAGGGATCTCGCGCTCCATCAGCGGCAACAGAACCGTGCTCCCAACCGAGGCCTGCCACCTTCTGTCCCCGGGGTGGACGGCGACCCCGGTGTCCCCCAGCATGGTTTCCGGCCTGGTGGTGGCGACGACGACGCCCTCGGCACCCGACGCTCCCGGGTAGCGGATATGCCAGAGGTTGCCCTGCACCAGGCGCTCTTCGGTCTCAAGGTCGGAGATCACCGAGCGGCAGGAGGGGCACCAGTTGATCATGCGCGTGCCGCGGTATATCCAGCCGTTTTCGTAGAAACGTTCGAAGGCGAGCAGCACCGCTTCGACGTAGTCGTCGTCGAGGGTGAAGCGGATCCTGCTCCAGTCGTAGCTGCAGCCGAGCTGGCGCAGCTGCCGGTAGATGGTGTCGCCGTACTTCTCCTTCCATGCCCAGATGCGCTCGAGCAGCTGCTCGCGCCCGAGATCGTAGCGGGTGACTCCATCGAGCCGCTTTTCCACCTGCATCTGGGTGGCGATTCCCGCATGGTCTGTTCCCGGAAGGCAGAGGGTCTCGTACCCCTGCATGCGGCGCCGGCGAACCACGTTGTCGTGGATGGCGTGCTGGATGGCGTGACCCATGTGCAGCTCGCCGGTGACGTTCGGGGGCGGAATGGTCACGCAGAAAGGGGTTTTTCCGGGATTGACACGGGCGGCGAAATAGTTGCCGCGCTCCCAGAACGAGTACCATTCCGCTTCGGCGGCCGGGTCGTACTTCGTCGGCAGATTCAGCGACATGAAAGGCTTTCAGCAGTCGGGGATTTTCGTTGTAACTGCGTGTTCTACAATCAGTTCAATATAGGGGGGCGCATCGAACGATGGCAATTCCGTCCGGCCTTTGCACGCCGGGGGAAGCGATGATATAATTGCACGGCAAACAGGAGGGAACGGCGCTGACCTGCCATGAATTCCCCTGATTCCGGATCTAACCGCACACTTTCGTCAGAACCGACCTTGGCACCCTGGGCCGGCCTGCCGACCGAGCAGCGCAACGAGGCAAGCGCCCGCATCGACGAGGCTCCCACCGCGGAGATGCTGCGCATCATGAACCGCGAGGACGCCTCGGTCGCCGCGGCGGTGGAGAAAGAGCTCGACCAGGTCGCCAGGGCGGTGGAGCTCGTGGTCCGCGCCCTGAGAGAGAACGGCAGGCTCTTCTACATCGGAGCCGGATCGAGCGGACGCCTCGGGGTGCTGGATGCGGCCGAGTGCCCTCCCACCTTCAACACGGATCCCGAGATGGTCCAGGCGGTGATCGCCGGGGGGCCGGAGGCGGTCTTCGCCCCCGTAGAGGGAGCCGAAGACAAGGCCGATTCCGGAGCCGGGGAGTTGCGCCGGCGCCAGGTGGGGACGGGTGATTGTGTAATGGGAATCGCCGCGAGCGGGGTCACCCCTTTCGTGCTTGGCGGTCTCGGCGAGGCGAGGGCCCGCGGGGCGTCCACGATCCTGCTCACCTGTGGAGTCCCGGGACAGGAAGGTCCCGGGGTGGATGTCCGCATCGCGCCACAGGTAGGCCCCGAAGTCGTTACCGGATCGACGCGGCTGAAAGCGGGCACCGCAACCAAGATGGTCCTCAACATGATCTCCACGGCGGCGATGATCCGGCTGGGAAAGACCCTGGGAAACCTCATGGTCGACCTGCAACCCGGGAACGCCAAGCTGCGGGATCGGTCGTTGCGGATTCTTCAGATGGTGACGGGGATCACGAGGGAGGCTTCCGAAGCGAGCCTGCGCGCCGCCGGAGGGGACCTGAAGGTGGCAATCGTGATGAAACTGTGCCGAGTCGGTCGAAGTCGGGCGGCGGCCTTGCTCGTCGAGCACGAGGGGCGGATCAGGGAAGTGGTCGGCCACGGGGAACGGAGCCGCTCGGGAGTAGCCTCCCCATGAAAAACGGCATTCTGGGAGGGACGGATCTCGAGGTTTCCCGGGTCGGGTTGGGAACAGTGGAAATCGGACTGCCGTACGGGATCGGGCTTCCCGATCCTCCCCCCGACGACGAGTGCATCGGACTGTTGCGCGCCGCCCTCGACCAGGGAATCACCTATTTCGATACCGCGGCCGGGTACGGGCGCAGCGAGGAGCTGGTGGGCAAGGCGTTCTCGGGCATGGGAGCATCCCGCCCCGTCATCGCCACCAAGGTAAAGATGCGCGCCTCCCCCTCCGGACCGGAGCTCGAGGGGGCCGGGCGTGCGGAGCATCTGTGTGCTTCCGTCAGGCAAAGCCTCGCCAGTCTCAGGGCGGACAGTCTGGACCTGGTGCAGGTGTACGTCGAGGAGGATACCTTCTTGCGCGAGGAAATCCGCTCTCCCCTTCTGGAAACGGTCGAGTCCCTGACCGCCAGCGGCCAGGTCCGCTTCTGGGGTGCGACCTCCTACGGCCCGGCCGACGCCGGAGGGGTGATCCGCCAGGGGAAGCCTTTTCGGACGATCCAGGTGGCCTACAACCTGCTCGACAGGACCCTCGAGCACACGGTTCTGCCTGACTGCCGGAAGAGGGGGCTGGGAGTCGTGCTGCGCTCGGTGTTCCTGCAGGGGGTGTTGTCCCATCGGACCGAAAGTTATCCGGCGAACATGGAGCCGTTGAAACAGGCCGCCCGCAAGGCAGCGGCCGTGGCGGGCGCGCACGGAATCGGTCTGTCCGAATGCGCCCTGCGTTTCGCCGCCCACGGGCCTGCGCAGGCGGACGTGACCTTGTTCGGGACCTTCTCCAGGACGGAGCTGGAACAGAACATGGCCGCGGTCGCCGCCGGGCCTCTGCATGAAGATCTGATGAAGGAACTCGCCCCCCTGGCCATGGACGGCAGCGAGCTGCTCTACCCCCAGACCTGGGGCCTTCCCCACGCCTTCAAGTAGAAGGGACTGTCATGGCGGAATACCTCTCCCCGGAATGGTCGCCGACAGGTCGGGGTTCCCGGCGCGAAAGCGACCGGCCTGCTCCGGGCCGCCCGGCTTCGGTCGGAATCTCCCCCGGGGCTCCGAACCCGTCCCCCTGGCCTCGAAACCCGCAACGGCCATGACACCTGCGTCCGCGATTTCACCCCGGCCCCTGACAGGCCTGGAAAAGGAGCAGCTCGATACTCCGGTCCTGCTGATCGACCTCGACAGGTTCGAGTCGAACATCGCCGCCATCGCCGCCTGCTGCCGCGTCCACGGCACCGCCTGGAGACCTCACAGCAAGGCGCACAAGTCGCCGGAGATCGCCCATCTGCTGGTGGCGGCCGGAGCCGTCGGAATCACCTGCGCGAAGCTGAGTGAAGCGGAAATGATGGTGTCCTACGGCGTCGGGGATATCCTGCTCGCCAACCAGCTGGGGAGCGCGGGGAAACAGCGCCGGCTCGCCGAGATCCAGAACCAGGGGCGGGTGATCGCGATCGTCGACACCGAGGTCGTGCTGGAGCCGATGGCCGCCGCCGCAGCCGCCGCGGGGACGACCATCCCGGTGCTGATCGACGTCGACATCGGCATGAACCGCACCGGTTGCCGCCCCGGAGAGCAGGTGGTCGGGCTCGCCGAAGCGATCTCGGCAAGAAAGGGGCTGCGCCTGGAGGGGATCATGGGGTACGAGGGCCACGTGCTGGAAACCGAGCCGCCCGAAGCGAAGGAGCGGGCCTGCCACGGGGCCCTGGAAAAGCTGGTTGTCAGCAGGGATGCCCTCCTCCAACGGGGCCATCGCTGCGACATCGTCAGCGCCGGGGGCACCGGGACGTACACCATCACCGCAGCCTTCGACGGGATCACCGAACTGCAGGCAGGCGGCGGCATCTTCATGGACGCGATGTACCGGGAGAGCTGCCACGTCGAAGGCCTGCAGTTCGCCCTCAGCGTGCTGGCGACGGTCAGCAGCCGCCAGCGCGGCCACGTCGTTCTCGACTCCGGTTTCAAGACCCTGTCCCAGTCGGAGAACGCTCCCCGCCCCCTCTGCCGGGACGACCTCGAGCTTCGCTACCTGTCGGCGGAGCACGGTGTTTTTTCGGTCCGCGACGGATACCAGGGCCCCGAAGTCGGGGAGCGCATCGAGCTGCTGCCCTGGTACAGCGACAGCACCACTTTTCTCCACGACCGCTTCGTCGGAATCCGCGGGGGCGTCGTCGAGTGCGTGTGGGAGATCGCCGGCCGCGGCCTGCTTACGTGAACCTGCTCCTGGTATCGATCGACAGCCTGCGCGGGGATCACCTGCCGCGCACCCATCCCGATGTTGCAACGCCCCGCTTCGATTACCTGACCGCGGACTTCGGCATGGCGCCGAACTGCTTCTCCGTCTCCTCGGCAACCCGGCCGGTGCACCTCAGTCTGGTCTCCGGCCTTTACCCCTTCGAGCACGGTATCCTGTCACAGCGCCACAGCCGGCAGCGGAGGGGCCTTCCGAACCTTTTCGATGCCTGCCGCGGCGCCGGGATGTCCTGTGCAGCTTTCTCGGAAGCCGCCGAGATCTTCGAGGGACTCGATCTCGGCGTCCCGGTGGAGCCGCTCTCCCCGGGGGTTGACGGTGTCCGGCAGGTGCTCTCCCGGCTTGGCTCGACGCCCGAAAGCCAGTGCGTCCTCCTCCATTACTGGAGCACACATACCCCGTACGGAGCGGCTGACGGAATGGCTCTCGGGGAGACCGCCGACCTGCTCGCCAGCGGGCGGCTCGACGTGGTCACGGCTCGTTATCGGCGCGCCGTCGAGGAGGTTTTCGAGCGCAAACTCGCGCCCCTGATCGAAGGCCTCGATCTGGCTCGATGGACGATTTTCGTTTTCGGGGATCACGGCGAGAGCTGGACGGCTTCAGAGCCGTATCACGGCCAGACCCTCGACAACACCGTCCTGCACGTCCCCCTGCTTCTCCACGTGCCTTTTCGAGACAACCGTCGCTTCGTAAACAGGAACCTGGTTTCTCTCATTGATCTGTTTCCGACCGCGCTCGGTCTGCTGGGGGTTTCCTGCGACTACCGGGGATTCGGCAGACCGCTGTGGGACCCCGCCGGGGAGAACGAGCAGTACCTGGCGCAGATCGCTCCGTTGAACGGCGGGGGAACGAGGATCGAGAAACCCGGAGGTGTACCCGGGAAGAAGCCGGGGAGAGGGTTGCTGTGGGCCCTGTTCGACGAGGGAAGGAAGTTCACCTACGACGAAGAGTCGGGGACGGGAGTCCTTACGGAGACATTGACCGACCGCGTTCTGGAATCGGTAGCAAAGCCCCGGACCGTGGCTTTCTATGCCGGCAGGTATCGCCGGCTCATGGCGAGCAGTGTGTATTCAGACCTTCCCGGACCCATGCCCCTGGAGCCGGGGCAGGAGGCCCTGATAGAACGCCGCCTGCGTGAGCTGGGGTACCTGGAGTAGCGTCCGCCCCGGCCGCTTCTCTCACTCCTCCCCCCGGCGAAACAGCGACGACTTGTAGATGTCGGGCCGGTGCGGTTTCAATGTGACGATCTCGCTCTGCGGAAAGGCATCGGCCAGACCCTTCGGGGGGCGTTGATCGTACCCGAGAGCGATCACGTCGGGGGCTATCTCGGAGACTACCTGGAGGAGGTTCGCCCCCTTGTTTCCCAGCCTGACGTCATCGGCGATTCCCGCTCCCTCCACCGCTGCCATGCGCTCTTCTTCGCTGTGATCGGGAAGCCGCCCTTTGATCCGCTTTACGTTCTCGTCGCGGGCGATCACGACGAACAGCTCCGTGCCCAATGCCGCGGCCTGGGCCAGGAAGGACTCGTGCCCGGGATGGAAATGATCGAAGGTGCCGCAACAAAGAACGCGAGGCCCCGGACGGTCAGAGCTCATTGACGCGGCGGTCGATCCAGAAATCGGACCCGTGATCCTCGGAAAAAATGTCGCCGAACGCGCGCGCATCCTCCCGCGTCCCGAAATAACCGATGCGCACCCGGAACCCCTTGCCGTCCGGCTGGGCGATGACGTACGCGGGATATCCCAGAGCGCTCAGCTCCGTCACCCGCTCGGCGGCCTTCAGGACATCGGAGTACACCCCCACCTGTACGGTGAACTCCCCGTCCGGTTCGTAGGCAACAGCTCCGGCGAGCAGCCCCTGGCCATCCTCGTCTTCCGTTGATCCAGCGGAGGTCCCGGTTGATCCGTCAGAGCCTGCAGGTCCGCTAAAGGGTTTATCCCCTTCTACCCTGACCGGGCCGC
>JAPOZF010000169.1 GCA_026706165.1 Gemmatimonadota bacterium | reverse complement strand
CGGCGTTCCAATGGCGACATGTTTCTCAGACGGGGCACTTGTTCCAGTCCGGTAATTCGCTTTCGAAGGGATCCGTCGGCGGCGTCGGGAATGGAGCCGGACCGGAGCGCTGCCCTAGCGCCTGCGGCGGTCGCCGCGCTCGAAGCGGATCTGCGGAATATCCTTGAGCTGGACCTTGAAATAGAAGGCGCGGGTCCGGGCAAAACGAGTCGGTTCGAGGTTGAAGGTCGCCGTCCAGTCGTGGAACTCCCGCTGCAGCGACAGCAGTTCGGCGGTCACCCGCTCCCGGTCGAGCAGGGGCAGCGGGGATTCGAGGTTGTAGCTCACCGAATAATGTAAGTGCCAGGTCCGCCGCCAGGACCAGGTGAACGAGCCGCGCAGCCAGGAACGCTCCCGGGTGCGGCCGAAGCTCTTGCTGCGCGAATAGTAGTGCCCGATCTGCAGCCGTTGCGTGCCGCGCCGGTCCAGATCGCGATGCAGGCCGCTTTCGTAGCCGTAGCCGCTGCGGCCCAACCCGGCGCTTCCGGACCCGTACCCGTAGCTGCGTCCCGAGCCGGAAGTCCCGGCCCCATACCCGCCGCGGTATGCTTCCCCGTAATCGAGGTCGCTGCCTCCGCGGCCGGAAGCGGATGGCTGCCGCCCACCATCTTTCCGTCCGGCTCGCCTCTGCAGGCGAAAGCCGGAATTGATCTCGAATCGGCGCAGCGCCGGCGCCCCGCGGAAATCGTCGTCGTCGTCGTAGAATTCCGAGCTCAGCCTCACCCGCGCGTTGAACGGACCGGCGTCGACGGTTGCGCTCGACACGAGATCGGACAAAGGGCGGATCTTTCTGTCGAAATCGTACGACGTGGAGAGGTTGACCTGGGCGACGCGGTGTTTCGATTCCTCCTCCTCGTGCAGAAGCTTGAGCCAGAAACTGTTGCTCAGCCGCATGGTAAGGCGGCGGCTCTGCCGCCACGGGGAGGGGCGCCCCCCCACTCCCAGGGTTCCCCCGGTGTCGATTCGGGTCGCCTGGTAGTTGACGCCGATGTCCGGCTTGAGGACGTGCCTCACCGCGGTCACCCGCCAGATCTGGGGCGTGAACATGCCGTAGATGGTTTGCGACAGGGTGGCGGCGGCGTTGGCCCGGGAGCTGCCGAGATTCTCGTACCGGGCCTCGGAGCTGCGCAGGTCGGCGTCGCGCCAGCGTTGCGACAGGCCCGAGCTCAGGCTGAGCCAGTCAGCGGGGCGCTGCTGCGTCGAAAGGCCGAGGGCGACGTCGCCGCTGGTGCGGCTCGTGGTGTCGGCGGGGGTTCCCCGGCGCATGTTGCGCAGGCGGGCGCTGCCGTCGTAGTAGATGCGGTGATACCAGGCGGACTGCCGTTCCCGCTTCCTGGACGCGCCGAAAAGCGAACGGCGATTGCGGCGGAGGCTGACCTCGGGCAGCACCGTGTCGAAGCGCCCGGTGTCGAGGTTTTCGGTGCGGCTGGCGTTGACGCTGAGACTGTACCCCGGTTCGCGCCAGCGCTTGTTGAACCGCAGGTTCGAGCGCAGCGTCCGGGTCAGGCGCTCTCCGAGGCGGGTGCTGTTGTCGCGCACGACGTCCTTGCTGCTCTGGAAGGTCCCGGCCCCGCGCAGGCTGGCCGATTCTCCCAGCTGCTGGTTGTGGCGCAGGTTCGTCCACCACTCCCAGCGCGTTCCCGTGTCGGATTGACGGTTCTCGATGCGGGTGTCGACCATGCCGTCGAAGTAGTAGCGCCGCGCGTACGCCAGGGCGACGCGGCCCAGCCAGCCGGAGCGCTGGCGCAGGTCGGCGGAAAGGCGCAGGTCCCAGTAGTCGCTGGGGGCGAGGTAGTAGCCGAGGTTGCGGACTTCCCACTCCGACTGGCTGCTGTTGAAGCGCACCGGCCGTTGTCCGAAGCTCGGCGTCAGGAGCCCCGACTGGCGGTTCTCCCGCAGGGAGAAGACGTAGAAGGGCGCCACGGCGACCCGCTTTCCCCCTATGCGCAGGTAGACCGGGCGGGCGATCGCCATCTCGCCGGCCAGGACCTTGATCCGGGGACTGTAGAAATCGAAGTGGGGCTCGGCCAGATCGCAGGTCGTGTACGACCCCGAGTGCACGTGGAACTCCTCTTCGCCGCGCGTGTCGATGCGGTTGCCGCTGTAGAAGCCCTCCTTGAAGCGGATACGGCCGTCGAAGATCGTTCCCTCCCCCGAATCCATGTCGTACAGAATCCGGCGGCCCCGGATCGCGTCCTTCCCCTGGGTGAGGGTGGGCATCCCGGTCGTATCTCCGTTGCTGATGGCGGGAGAGCGGGCGACCACCAGTTCGCGGCCCCGGTGGTAGACGATCTCGGCGGCCTGCAGGCGGGCGCCGCGCTGATGAACGACGGCGTTGCCCCGCAGCAGCAGCGAGTCGCCGCGAAGGGAATGGACGTAGGTGTCGGCGGTGTACCTGAAGCTGTCCTCTCCGTCCGGAACGGCGCCGACCTCTTCCGGAGGGGGGAGCACTCTCTCGGCAGCGCTCGAGTCCGCAGGGGAGGCTGCGGGGGGATCGGTGTCGGCATCCCCGGCCGCGGCCGCCGGCAGGAACAGGAGCCCGGCGAGACGTCGCCTCCAGACTGACCTCATCGCCGCTTGCCCCCCGAGCGCTGGCGGTACACCTCGAACAGGGCGATTCCCGCCGCGACCGAAGCATTGAGAGAACCGGTGACCTCCCCCCTGACCATCGGGATGCTTACCGCGAAATCGCAGGCCTCGGCAACGGTGCGCCTGATACCGCGGTCCTCCCCTCCCACGACAATCGCGGTCGGCCCCTTGTAGTCGACCTCGGTGAAGCTGCGCGGCGCCTCGGGGGAAAGTCCGGTGATCCACAGCCCGGCGGCCTTCGCCTGCAGGATGGCGTCCCTGAGGTTGCGCACCCGGCATACCGGGATGTGGTCGACGGCCCCGGCCGAGGCTTTGGCGACGGCCCCGGTCAGACCGGCGGACTGGCGCTGTGGAACGACGACTCCGTCGGCGCCGGTGACGCAGGCGCTGCGAATGACGGCTCCGAGATTGTGCGGGTCCTTAACGCGGTCGAGAAAGACCAGGAAGGCGGTCTCGTCCAGCCGGGACATGAGCTTTTCGAAATCGGCGAAGGGACGAGCGGCGACCAGGGCGACCACTCCCTGGTGGCGGCGCCCGGCAAGGCGGTCGAGCTCGGCGCGCGGGCGAAACAGGACGGGGATACCCGTGTTCCGGGCGAGGGCGACGATCTCCTCGACCGTCGCCCCGGAAGCCTGGCGGCTGACGACGACCCGGCGAAGCGGGCGCCCGCCCTGGAGAGCGGCGCGCACGGCGTTCCGTCCGAACAGGAGGTCGTCCTCTACCGGTCTGGCGCCGGTTCCGCGGGAGTTCACGGCAGGGCTGCCGCCGGGTTGCGTGCAGGGTTTGGAAGGGACAGTGCCAACCGATCCCGGGGAAGAGAATGTCCTCGCCGGGGGGCGCCGGCCCCGGGCTCTCGGCAATCAGGAGGCCGCCGCGTGGTCGCGGCCCCCGGGTCAGCCGCGGCCGTTGGGTCTTCCAGCCGGGGCGCTGTCCGTCCCACAGTCGCCTTCCGGCCCGCTGCCGCCGGAGCCGCTGCCGTCGCATTCCGACCGCCAGCGGTGGAGCAGTTGCAGGGCCTGCATCGGCGTGGTGTCGTCGAGGGACAGCTCCCCGAGCTCGCGCAGCAGCCGCAGGGCGGCCGGCCACTCCCCCGGCTGGTCGAAAAGGTCCATCTGGTCGCGCAGGAGACGGCGCTCATCCTCGGGGGGGTCTCCGTTGTCCGGTGACGGGGTGGAGGGCGGCTCGCCCGCGGCCGCTCCAGGGCCCGGGCGGATCTGCCCGGCGTCGATCTGCTCGCTTTCCAGGCGCGCCAGGATCTCGCGGGCGCGCTCGATAACCGATCCCGGCATCCCCGCCATCTAGGCCACGTGAACGCCGAAGCTGCGGGCGCGAACCGCGACGTTGAGTTGACCACGCGCTCGAGCTTCTGTTCCAGCTCGGTGAGCTCGTGATAGTGGGTGGCGAACAACATGCGGGGCCGGATCCCGTCCCGTTGGTGGAGGTGCTCGACGATCGCCCAGGCGAGGCTCAAGCCGTCGAAGGTGCTCGTGCCGCGGCCCAGCTCGTCCATCAGGATCAGACTGCGGTCGGCGGCGTTGTTGAGGATCGTCGCCGCCTCGATCATCTCCACCATGAAGGTGCTCTCTCCGCGCGCCAGGCTGTCCGAGGCCCCGACCCGGGTGAAAATGCGGTCGACCACCCCGATACGAGCCTGCCTGGCAGGCACGAAGCTGCCCATCTGGGCGAGGATGACGGTTATCCCGAGCTGGCGAATCGCGGTGCTTTTTCCCGCCATGTTCGGACCGGTGATCAGGAGGATCTGCTCGTCGCTGCCGACGCGCAGGTCGTTGGGGACGAACCGTCCCTCCCGGAGCTGGCGCTCGACGACGGGGTGCCGCCCCCCGGAAATCTCGATTGCGGGCCCGTCGTCGATGACCGGGCGCGCGTACCCCCCTTCCTCCGCTGTTTCAGCCAGGGCCGCCAGCACGTCGATGGCGCTTATGGCGCGGGCGCACTCCTGCACCTCGGGAGCCTTCCTGGAAACGCGTTCGCGGAGCTCGGCGAACAGCCGGCTTTCGCGCTCGGCGATGCGCTCCGTCGCGTTGAGAATCTGCGCTTCGCGCTCCTTGAGGCCGGGGGTGATGTAGCGCTCGGCGTTGGCCAGGGTCTGCTTGCGCTCGTAGTCGTCGGGAACGCGTTCGAGGTTCGCCTTGCTGACCTCGATGTAGTAGCCGAACACCTGGTTGAAACCGACTTTGAGCGAGGCGATTCCGGTGCGCTCCCGCTCGCCGGCCTGAAGGCGCGCGATCCAGTCTCTTCCCCCTGACTGAATCTCCCGGAGCTCGTCGAGCTCCTCGTCGTAACCGTCGCGGAAGAGACCGCCATCTCCTGTCGACGCGGGCGGATCGTCAACGAGGGCGGCGCCGATCAGGTCGACGAGCCCGCTCGTGTCGGGAAGAACGGACAGTGCCCGTTCCAGTCCGGTCGGCTCCCGGCCGGCCGGCCGCGGCAGTTCCCCCGCCAGCCTGGCGACCTCCGGTACCCGGGCGAGCGAACCGGCCAGCCCGGTGAGGTCCCGGGCGTTCGCCCGGCCGCAACAGATGCGCGCTGTCAGGCGCTCGAGATCTCCGACGTCGCCGAGCTGCAGGCGAAGGTGCGCCCGGATCGTTGCCGATTCGAGCAGCGCAGCCACGTCGTCGAGCCGGCTCCCGATCGCGGCGACGTCGAGCAGCGGTGCGGCGAGCCATTGGCGCAGGAGGCGCGCCCCCATGGCGGTGCGGGTGCAGTCGAGGACCTCGGTGAGGGAGCCGGCGCGGCTGTTTTCCTGGTTGGTGGCGAACAGCTCGAGATGGCGCTGCGCAGCGGCGTCGAGGAACAGGTGGTCGTTGCGGCGCCGGCGGCGGATGCGGTTGATGTGGGCGACGGCGCCGCGCTGGTTCTCCCGCAGGTACTCCAGCACTCCGCCGGCCGCCCTGACCGCCAGGTCGCAGTCGTCGCAGTCGAAGCTGCGCAGCGAGCGCACTCCGAGCTGCTCAGTCAGGGACTCGTAGGCGTGCCGGTGCTCGAACTGCCAGTCCTCGAGGCGGCTGACAGGCACTCCGGGTGAGCTGTCCTCGACGATGCCCATCCAGTCCTGGCCGAGGGACTGGGCGAGGACCAGTTCCGCCGGGCCCATCCGCTGCAACTCGTCTCCCACTGCTGCAGCAGGCAGCTCGTCGAGCGAAAAGTCCCCGGTCGACAGATCGACCGCGGCGAGGCCGACGCAGGTCTCTTCGTCCGTCGCCTCCCCGCCGGGGACCAGGGCTATCGTGTAGTTGTTGCTGTGCTCGTCGAGCACCGAATCCAGGAGGGCGGTGCCGGGCGACACCACCTGCACGACGTCCCGCTTGACGATGCCCCTGGCTTCCTTTGGATCTTCGACCTGCTCGCAGATGGCCACCTTCTTCCCCATCTGCACGAGTCTGGCGACATAGCGGTCGGCAGCGTGGTGGGGGACTCCCGCCAGCGGAACTTCGCCGCTGCCGTGGCCGTGGTTCCGCGTCGTCAGGGTCAGACCCAGCAGCGACGCCGCCTCCCTGGCGTCGTCGTAGAACATCTCGTAGAAATCCCCCATGCGGAAAAACAGGATGGCATCCGCGTGCCGGCGTTTGAAACGCATGAACTGCTGCATCGCTGGCGTGAGTTTGGCTTGCGCTGCCATCGGGTCGCGTGGGAAACGGGCGGTGGGGGGAACGACTGATATGAAAATAACGGGGGGCGCGGTCCATACAACGGCCGCGGAAAATAGGTGTTGCGGCAACCAAACGGGAAAGGCCGGGGGAATCCCCCGGCCTTTCCACGGAGAGCGGCCTCCCGGGGCGGCAGGCGGGCTGCCGCCGGGTGGTTACGACTCTGGAGAGCTCTTCGCCCGGCCCTCGTCGGCAGCGGGTTCGGGGGCTTCTCCGGCAGGTTCTCCGTCGTCGCCCCAGCTTTCCATCTCCTCGTCCTGGTCGTCCGCCACGTCGTCGATCGCCACCTCTTTCACCGGATGGCGGGTCAGGTAGGCGTCGACTTCCGCCTGGTCCTTGTCCTTGAGGTAGGCGAGCACGCTGAGCACGATCTTCTTCTGCTCCTCGTCGAACTCGATGATCTTCAGCGGCAACTCCTGGTCGACCTCGAAGCACTGCCTCGGGGTCTGCAGATTCTCGATGCCGAGCTGCGACAGCGGCACGAATCCGTCGACGTCGTTATCGAGGCCGACAACCACGCCGCGCTCGAGAACCCGCGAGATCCTGCCGCTGGTCGAAGTCCCCACCGCGTACAGCTCCGCCAGCTTCGGCCATGGGTTCTCCAGGCCGAGCTTGTGGCTGAGAGAGATCCGCCTCCTCTTCTTGTCGACCTCGGTGACGACCACCGGTATGACGTCTCCTTTCTTGAACATCTCGCTGGCCTGGCGGATTCGCCGGGTCCAGGACATGTCGGAGATGTGGACGAGGCCGTCGATGCCCTCTTCGATCTCGACGAAGGCGCCGAAGTTGGTGAGGCTCTTGACCATGCCCTCGAGGCGCCTGCCCGGGGGGTAGTTGGTGTCGAGCACCTCCCACGGGTCCGGATCGGTCTGCTTCATCCCGAGGGAGATCTTCTGCGCTTCCTTGTCGAGCTTGAGGACGACGACCTCGACGAGGTCGCCGATGGAAACCAGCTTCGAAGGATGGCGCACGTGCTGGGTCCACGACATCTCCGAGATGTGCACGAGACCTTCGACCCCCTCCTCCAGTTCGACGAAGGCGCCGTAGTCGGTGATGCTGACCACTTTCCCCTGGGTCTGCGTGCCTTCGGAGAAACGCTCGTCGATCATCTCCCATGGATGCGTGGTCAACTGCTTGAGTCCGAGGGAAATGCGCTCGCGCTCGCGGTCGTAGTTGAGGACCTTGACCTTGATGCGGTCGCCGATGGACACCATCTCGGAAGGATGGCTGACCCGGCCCCAGGACATGTCGGTGATGTGCAGCAGACCGTCGATGCCCCCCAGGTCGATGAAGGCGCCGAAATCGGTGATGTTCTTGACCACCCCTTCCCGGACCTGTCCCTCTTCGAGCTCCTTGATGATTTCCCGGCGCAAACGCTCGCGTTCCTCCTCGAGCACGGCGCGCCGGGAGACGACGATGTTGCGCCGCGTCTTGTTGAGCTTGATGATCTTGAAATCGAACTGCTGCCCCAGGAACTGATCGAAGTTCTTCACCTGCCGGATGTCGATCTGCGAGCCGGGCAGGAAGGCCTCGACCCCGAACAGGTCGACGACGATACCGCCCTTGATCCGCCGCGTCAGCTTTCCCTTCACCGTCGTGCCGGCATCGTGGGAGTCCTTGATTTCGTCCCACACGCGCATGAAGTCGGCTTTCTGCTTCGAGAGCACGACCCGGCCCTCGAGGTCTTCGACGTTCTCGAGGAAAACCTCGACTTCGTTGCCTATGGCGATCGCCTCCGGATCGGAGAACTCCCTGATCGGAATGGCGCCTTCCGATTTGAAGCCGATATCGACCAGCACCTCCTGCGGGTGGATGCCGACGACGCGGCCCTGGACGATTTCACCTTCGTTCTTTCCGGAAAAGCTCTCTTCGTACATCGCCGTGAACTCCTGCATCTGCTCGTCGGAGTACTCCGGCGTATCGAGATCTTCGATCCTGATGTTTCCGTACTGCGGTTTTTCGGGGCTGCCGGGATCTTCTTCCACGGCAACCGCCGGTGTTTCGTCGGACATGATGTGTCTGTTCCTTTCGGTTTCCTGAATTCAGCTAGGCGCCGCGCTCGTGCGCCAGGGCCACGATGCGGTCGACCTGCTGTTCAATAGTCATTCCCGTCGTATCCAGTACGACGGTGTCGCCGCCGTGAGCGGCGCCGTAATCCCGCTGCGAATCCTCGCGATCGCGGGTGCGAATGTCGGCAGTCACCTGCCGCAGCGTTGTATTCACCCCCTTTTTTTTCAATTCCCGGAAGCGCCGCCGGGCCCGCTCCTCGAGATCGGCAGTCATGACGATCTTGAGGTCGGCATCGGGAAAAACCACCGTGCCGGCATCCCGTCCATCGGCGACCACGCCGCCTTTGCGGCCCAGCCGCCGCTGGTGTTCGATGAGCGCCCGGCGCACCCGGGGCAAGTCGGCGAAAGCTCCCACCGCCCGGGTCACCTCCGGCCGGCGTATCTCGTCGCTGACGTCCTCGCCGTCGAGCACCATGCGCACTTTCCCGCCCCCATCTACCCAGGAAATGTCGAGCTCGGCGAGAAACCGCTCGACGTCCTCCTCGCGGGGACGGATTCCCGCGCGCATAGCCGCCAGGGCCACGGTGCGGTAAAAGGCCCCGGTGTCGATGTGGCGGTAGCCCAACTCCCGCGCCACGGCGCGGGCGGTCGTCGTCTTGCCGGCACCGATGACCCCGTCGACGGCGATGGTCAATCCCTTGGCGGCCACGGCTGAAGTTCTTCCCTGACCGGCAACCCCACAAGGGATCTCAGGTTCCTTATTTCGGCTTCCCGCAACCTGCGGTACTGCCCGGCCCGCAGGTCGGCGGCGGTCAGGCCTGCAAACGCCTCGCGGTGCAACCTCCTGACGCGGTGGCCGACAGCGGCGCACATCCGCTTGACCTGGTGTTTGCGCCCTTCGTGGATGCAGAGCTCGAGCTCGCAGAAAGGGCGCCCCGCGGAAGGAGGCGACACGATCCGCACCCGGGCCGGGGCGGTCATCCCGTCCTCGAGAAGCATCCCGTCCCGCAGCTGCCGCAGCGCCGCCGCGGACGGCACCCCCTCGACGAGGGCGCGGTAGCGCTTGTCGACCTCGAAACGCGGGTGCATCAGGCGATGGGCGAGCTCGCCGTCGTCGGTGAGCAGCAGCACCCCGGTGGTATCCCTGTCGAGGCGGCCGACGGCGACAGTAGCGGCGCGCACCTCTTCGATGCCTTCGAAAACGGTAGGTCTGCCGCTCCTGTCGCGACGCGTCACCAGGGTGCCGGCAGCCTTGTTGAGCAGCAGGTACTGCGAATCCTCCGGCAGCCGGACCGGGATGCCGTCGACCTCCACCCGGTCCTCTCCGCCTACCGGGCGGCCCGGAGCCGCCACCACCTCTCCGTTGACCCGCACGGCGCCGCGGCGGATGAGATTGTCGCTCTTGCGCCGGGAAGCGACGCCGGCGCGGGCCATGAACCGGTTCAGACGCATGTGGTACGCCGAGGGCGGTTACCGGGCTTCTTCGCCCTCTCCGGATTCTCCGGGGGCCTGTCCGTCTGTTTCGGCAACCTGTTCGGTCTTGCCTCCGAAGGCCGGTCCTCCGCTCTCCTCGCCGCCGCTACCGGGTGCCCCGCCATCGCCCCCGGCGGCCGCCTGTCTGCGCGCGCCCTCGGCCAGCAGCTCTTCGAGCTCTTTGGGCTTCGGCAGATCGGAGAGTCCCTTGAGACCGAAGTGCACCAGGAATTCCCTGGTTGTTCCGAACAGCATCGGCCGCCCGATGCCTTCGGAACGGCCGACGATGCGCACCATGTCGACCTCGAGCAGGGTGCGCAGCACACCGGCCGAGTCGACGCCGCGAACGCTGTCGATCTCCGCCCGCGTGACCGGCTGCTTGAAGGCCACCAGGGCCAGGGTCTCGAGGCCGGCCTGTGTGAGCCGCACCGGGCCGCGGTCCTGAAAGCGGCGAACCCAGGGGGCGAACGCTTCTGCGGTTACGAGTTGAAACCCGCCGGCTGCCTCGGCCACGCGAATGGCGTGGCCTCCCTCCTCGTACTGCCTGTTGAGGCCTTCGACAGCCTCGCGCACGTCCCTGCCGGTGAGCCCCAGTCCGCCCAGAAGCCTGCCGGGGGACACCGGTTCCGACGAGGTTAGAAGAATGGCTTCGATAACGGCCCGCGCCCGACCGGGGGCGATCTGAGGACTCACGTGACCTCAGGTCCTTTCGGGGAAGATCCGTTGCCGGGGATCCCGGGGGGAGAAGCTGGAGATGCCGTTTCCACGGCGGGGATCACGGCCTTTCCGCCTCCGAGGGGTTCGATCCAGATTTCGTCGAATGGGCGTGCCTGCTGCACGCGGATGCGCTGGGTCTTGAGCAGCTCGAGGACGCCGATGAAAGTCGCCACGAGAACCTGGCGGGACTTGCCCGCGGTCAGATCGAAAAAGCGCAGCCGCCCGCTGCGGTCCAGTTCCTGCACAAGCCTGTCGATCGTCTCCTCGACCGAGACCTGCTCTTCGACGATGCGGTGTACGAGGTCTGGCGGAACGCGCTCCACAACATCCTTGTACGCCTTGAGGAGGTCGAACAGCGAAACCGGGTGAAGCTCGGCGCCTTCGCTGTCGCGGCAGGCGGACGGGCGGTTCCTGAAGATGTCGCGCCGCGCGAGGGCCTGGTCCCCCAGCCAGTCGGCGACCTCCTTGAACTGCTGGTACTCGAGGAGCCGGCGCACGAGATCTTCCCGGGGATCTTCCTCCTCCTGCCCGTCCTCCTGTACGTCCCGGGGAAGCAGCAACTGCGACTTGATCTTCATCAAGGTCGCCGCCATCAGCATGAATTCGCAGGCGGGTTCGAGGTCGAGGAGGTGGACTTCACCGAGAATGCCGAGGTACTCGTTGGTAATGGCGGAGATGGGAATGTCGTAGATGTCGACTTCGTTCTTGCGGATCAGAAACAGCAGCAGGTCGAGCGGGCCCTCGAACACATCGAGCTTGACTCCGTACTGGCCGCCCAGTGCGGTTCCCCGCTGCCTCTGTTCGACGGTCGTTTCCAATCTGCTGACGGTTGGCGCCTGCGCTGGTGCTAGTCGAGGAAGAGGTAGGGTTTCCAG